>JAXEIW010000027.1:0-30878 GCA_034101885.1 Clostridia bacterium
AGTTGGCGCGTGTTTGAGCTATAGAATACTGATACGGGTGTGAAACCCAAAAGGGGATACATAAGGGGAACACCTTATGTGCCTTTTGGTACTTTTGGGCAAACAAAAGTACAACTGTTTCAACATCTGAAATTACAGATAGCAAAAATCAGCAGACATATACTTGCTATCCTAAATAATAAAACATATAAACTATAATTTATCCGCAAAGGTGAATAGTAACATACAGAAAATTATTAATAAAATAAATAAATGACTTGATTTTTTTGTAATTTAATGATATAATAATTTTTGCAAACCGTTAATTGTTTCTTGTTTATAACTGAACATAAGAAAATATTCACTGTTCGGAGTATGAATTTTCAAATTCGGATAATGTGAAATACTTCGCCTGAGCAGGACAAGAATCTTTGTTATATGATGAATGACGGAAGATTGTTCTTAAAAATCCGATACATAATAACCCTTAATATTTCTATATGAAAAATAAATGAGGTAATATTAAATGACAAGTATTTATAAGAATGCCGTTAAGCTGATAAAGGATATAGCGGATGACGAACTGACGGTGTACGCCGCGCAGGCATCCTATTATATTATCATTTCGGCTTTCCCTTTTGCAATGCTTTTGCTGTCGCTTGTAGGATTTATTATGCCGGAGCAGAAACAAACGGTCATCGGCACAATACAGGCTATAGTACCCAATATGCTGCGTCCGACCGTTACGGTTTTGGCAGATGAACTTTTTGAAAAATCGATTTCATTGCTTTCTCTTACTGCTTTGACCTCTCTTTGGACAGCGTCAAGGGGTATTGCTGCGGTTCAGCGTGGGATAAAACAGGTATACTGTACTCCTAATGATAAAAATTTCTTTGTGGCAACGTTTTTTTCGATTATATACACTGTAATTTTTATCGGAATACTTATATTTACGTTGATTTTGCAGGTTTTCGGAAATACTGTAATCGGGATTGCCTCGAACTATGTTAAATTTAACAATAACTGGATATTGCTTACACGAGGATTGCTGTTTTTTATAATTACAAGCCTTGTTTTCCAGCTTATGTATCATTTTTTCAGCAAAAGAAAATATCCGTTTTTTTTCCATTTTCCGGGAGCGGTTGTTTCATCGGTATTTTGGATGGTATTTTCTAAGATATACTCTGTGTATATTGATAATTTTGCGAATTACTCTTACATTTACGGCAGTCTGACCGCTGTAGTGTTACTTATGCTTTGGTTGTTTTTCTGTGTTATTATCCTCCTTTCGGGAGCGGAGCTTAACAGATTTATAATCAAATTAAAAAAAAGGAATGAACAGCTTTATGAATAAAAAGATAGGATTTATAGGAGCAGGAAATATGGGCGGCGCAATAATAGGAGGAATCGTAAGATCCGAAATATTGTCTGCCAAAAATATTTTTGTGTTTGATAAAAACGCTGAAGCAGCACAAAAACTAAACTCTGAATATGGTGTGAATGTTTGCGCTTCTGTTGTTGACGCAGTGAAGACAGATATAGTTTTTCTTGCGGTAAAACCAAATGTAATATATACCGTTATAGAGGAAATAAAGGATTGCTTATCGAAAGATACGGTTATTGTGTCTATCGCTGCCGGACAGTCTATACAAAAGCTTACCGATGCATTTGATATTCATGATATTAAATTGATAAGGGTAATGCCTAATACTCCTGCTTTGGTGGGGGAGGCAATGAGCGCCCTTTCTCTTAATGCCGAAATGCAGAAGGAGGAAAACAAAGAGGCTGTCAGTGACGTTGTTTCATTGCTTGGCAGCTGCGGAAAGGCTGAAATAGTTTCGGAAAAGCTTATGGACACCGTTACCGGCGTAAGCGGTTCTTCTCCGGCATATATTTTTATGCTTATCGAAGCCATGGCAGATGCCGCGGTTTTGGGAGGAATGCCCCGTGCACAGGCGTACACCTTTGCCGCACAGTCGGTTTTGGGCTCGGCAAAAATGGTGTTGGAAACCGGAAAACACCCGGCAGAGCTTAAGGATATGGTATGTTCTCCTGCCGGAACAACAATTGAGGCAGTTAAGGTTCTTGAAGACAAAAATTTCAGAGGAACTGTTATTGATGCAATTGATGCTTGTATAGAAAAATCAAAAAATTTATAAATAATGCTCACCGAATAAATGCGATTTTCAATCGCATTTGGAAAAATTATGACTCTTGTCAAAATTTTTCGTGTAAAATCAAAGATTTTACACAGTTCGCATTGATAAAATCTGCTGAAATAAATATTTTAGGAACAAAATATTTATTCATGGTGCAAGTTTTTTGCAAAAACGCACAAAACCCTTGCACCCAAACAATTCTGAAAAGCTTGTAAGCCGCTGTGCGGCTGCGTTTCATAATTGTTTGGCAGTCATTAAATAAGGGTGGCAGTAACTGCCCTTTGTATATGCACCTGTAGCTCAGCTGGATAGAGCAATAGCCTCCGACGCTATGTGCCGTGCGTTCGAATCGCATCAGGTGTACCATATCAATATTATCCAAACTGTTTATGTTTGCGATAACAGTAAAACTCCGTGAAGATGATTAATCTGTCACGGAGTTTGTCCTTTACATATTTAATAGGTTTCAGTCTTACAAGTTGTTACTCCTTATAAAATACAGCGCTTTTCTTGCGAGCCAATAAGCGTTATTATCTTTTTGAAGCTTATCAACCCACAAATCGGAATCAGAAATAATATCCATGTGAGCAAGTTCCCAAACGATATCGTTTACCTCTGTCAATTCATTTATATTCATAATAGCCAACCTTTCTATTCAGTGAGCATTATATACATCGTTCTTTTCATTTTGGTTATCGTATGTATCAACATCGACTTGCCCGATAAAGTTAACAGTTTCTCCGGAATTTTGGGGAAGCTTTTTTGCTTATGTTTACATAGGATTAACCTAAACATGGTAGCAGAGTTTACATTATATGTTTATAATTAAAAATGTATAGCTATGTAAAAGGGTATAAAAAACAAGCACAGCTGCTTATGTGTGAGGAGGAACCACGAAGAAATTAACAGAAAGATTTTTATGTACAATGTTGTCTGTTCAATTTTTGCAAGTTTGTGCAGCGACACTGTAATTGTAAGTGCGGCTGCATAAGGATGCAAGATTGCGGATATATTTGTTTCGGCAGACTTTGTCAATGCAAACTATGTAAAATTTTGACAATAGTCATAATTTTTTCAAATGCGATTGAAAATCGCATTTATTCAGTGAGCATTATATTAAAATTAAACGTACAGAGGTAAAATATGTTACTGCAATGGTTAAAGACCATCTTTAAACAAAGATGTATAATGAGAGTTACTAAGAAGGAGAAAGGTGATTTTGAAATGAAAAACAATTTGTGCTTTGAAAACAGAGAGTTGTCATGGTTAAAATTTAATGAACGTGTTTTAAATGAGGCGGGGAATCCCGAAGTGCCGCTGGCGGAAAGATTGTCATTTGCTGCTATATATCAGTCAAATTTGGATGAGTTTTATATGGTCAGAGTCGGCTCGCTTACCGATAAGAAAAAAAGCGGCAATGACGAAAAGGAAAATAAAACCGGGATGACTCCAAAAGAACAAATTAATGCAATTTTAAAGAGAACAAAAGAACTGGAGGTCAAAAAAGCCCGAATATATGAACAGCTTATGGGAGAGCTTGAGCCTCAGGGAATACGGCTTATTAATTTTAATAAGCTTTCGAATGAGGAGGGTAAAGATTTAGAGAAATATTTTAATCATCATATTGCACCGTTTTTGTCACCTATGATTATAGGTAAGCAGCAGCCGTTCCCGTTTCTGAGCAACAAAACGCTGTATGCTATTGTTCTTTTGCAGACTCCGAAAGGTAAAACGAAAATAGGCGTAGTACCTTGTGAGAACAGTGTGTTTAAAAGACTTATTGAAATTCCGACACGTCCCGGAACTTTTATGCTGTGTGAGGAATTAATTCTGCATTTTGTATATAGACTGTTTACAAAATATATAATAAGTGAAAAAACGGTTATAAGAGTAACCCGAAATGCCGATATTGACACCGAAAATTTCAGTGATGATCACCTTGATTACAGGGATATGATGGGCATGCTGATAAAAAAACGCACAAGGTTAGATCCTGTGAGAGCTGAGATTACCCGTGATATAAACAATAAAATGAAAGCAGAAATAGCAGAGTATATTGGTGTATCGGAAAAGCATATTATAAAATTAGATACACCGCTGGATTTATCCTTTGGATTTTTATTGCAAAACTATCTGCGGGAAAGAACAGAACTGTTTTATGAAAAAAGGACTCCGAGAATAACACCCGAGCTGAATATGAAGGAAAGCATAATACAGCAGGTTCAGAAAAAAGATGTTTTGCTTTCGTATCCCTTTGAGAGTATAAAACCTTTTCTTGCAATGCTGCATGAAGCGGCAGAGGATGACAGTGTTGTCTCAATAAAGCTTACATTATATCGTGCTGCGGAACGCAGTAAAATAATCGAATCTCTTATTGAAGCTGCCGAAAATGGCAAAGAAGTTGTTGTTATGGTCGAGCTTCGCGCAAGGTTTGATGAAGAAAATAATATAGAAATTTCAAGAATGTTAGAGGATGCAGGCTGCCGCATTATATACGGGTTGGGCAAGTATAAGGTACACTCTAAGTTGTGCTTGATTACAAGAAGTACAGATGAAGGATTTTCTTATATAGCACAGGTCGGAACAGGAAATTACAATGAAAAAACATCAAAACAGTATACAGACCTTTCATTGCTCACTGCAAATCAGGAGCTTGGTGCAGAAATAGCAAAGGTATTTAATGCTTTGATGTTTGGAGAAACAATTGAAGAAACCGAACACTTACTGGTCGCACCGAAAACAATGCAGAATAAAATCATTGACCTTATAAATGATGAAATCGATAAAGCATTGGCAGGCAAGAGTGCATATATCGGAATAAAGATTAATTCTCTTACGGATAAGGATATTATCGACAAACTGATAGATGCTTCTAAGGCAGGCGTACATATTGATTTGATTGTACGCGGTATCTGCTGCCTAAGGCCCGGTATTGAAGGGATAACCGACAACATTAATGTCATCAGCATAGTGGGTAGATTCCTGGAACATTCACGCATATACCGTTTCGGAACAGGAGATGAAGAAAAAATATACATATCATCGGCGGACTTTATGACACGGAACACCTTAAAGCGTGTTGAGGTTGCCGCACCGATATATGATGAGGCTGTGTGCAGTAAAATTCGTCATATCTTTGATGTTGCCTTAAGTGATAATGTGAAAGGAAAAAGGATGATGCCTGACGGCACATATTCGGATATTATCACTCAGGGAGAACATATCAATTCACAGGAGATATTTTATCAGGAGGCATATGATGCCGAGGTAAATAATGCTCACTGAATAAATGCGATTTTCAACCGCATTTAGAAAAATTATGACTCTTGTCAAAATTTTTCGTGTAAAATCAAAGATTTTACACAGTTTGCATTGATAAAGTCTGCTGAAATAAATATTTTGGTAACAAAATATTTATTCATGGTGCAAGGTTTTTTCAAAAACGCACAAAACCCTTGCACCCAGACAATTATGAAACGCCTGTAAGCCGCTATGCGGCTGCGTTTCATAATTGTTCAGCAGTCATTAAATAAAGAATCAGAAAGGAAACAGATAAAATGAAAGTAGGATTATTGACAAGCGGGGGAGACTGTCAGGCATTAAATGCAGCAATGCGCGGCGTAGTAAAGGCGATGTATGAAAACACGAAAGATATTGAAATCATAGGCTTTGAAGACGGATATAAGGGTTTAATATATAATAATTACCGCTTGGTCGACCTGTCGGATTTTTCAGGAATCTTGACGCAAGGGGGAACTATTTTAGGTACATCAAGGCAGCCTTTTAAGAGAATGAACACACCTGATGAAAATGGGTTGGACAAGGTTGAGGCTATGAAAAACACTTATCGCAATCTTGGGTTGGACTGTTTGGTCATTTTAGGCGGAAACGGTACACATAAGACCGCAAACCTGTTAAGCAATGAAGGATTAAATATTGTTACTCTTCCGAAAACAATAGATAATGATATTTGGGGTACAGATATTTCATTTGGATTTCAGAGTGCTGTAGATATTGCTGCCGGTGCAATTGACTGTATCCACACAACTGCGGCTTCTCATGGAAGAGTATTTATTGTTGAAATTATGGGTCATAAGGTAGGCCATTTAACACTGCATGCCGGAATTGCCGGAGGTGCGGATATTATTCTGATTCCTGAAATTCCTTATGATTTGGATAAGATTATCGGGGCAATAGAAAAAAGGGATAAGGCCGGAAAACGGTTCACAATTCTGGCGGTTGCTGAAGGAGCAGTATCAAAGGAGGATGCCGCTCTTCCGAAAAAAGAGTATAAGCAAAAGGTCAAGACTTCGAAATATCCGTCAGTTGCTTACGAAATTGCTGACAAGATTAAAGAAAAAACGGGGAAGGAAATACGGATAGCCGTTCCCGGACATACCCAAAGGGGCGGAGCACCCTGCCCTTATGATCGGGTGATATCAACAAGATTCGGCGCTGCGGCTGCGGAACTGATTATAAAAGGAAAGTACGGGAACATGGTTGCTATGGTTAACGGAGAAATTAAGAGTGTTCCCCTCAGTGAGGTTGCAGGTAAATTAAAGACGGTGGATGCGGAGGCATCCGTTATAAAAGAGGCTAAGGCAATAGGAATTTCCTTTGGTGATTAGAAATTTAAAACCAAAAATTGGCTCTGCGGGCGTATGAAACGGGCGTATGAAACTTTTTTCTGGGGTGTATGAAACTTTTTCTGTAAATTCACCTTTTGCAACAGAAAATTTTATGTTAAGGCTGAGGCTTAAATGCCTCTGCCTTAATTACAATACAGCATAAAATCATCGTCTTGTCAGAGGCGGCGAAGCCGTTCATTTTACCCTTTACAAGATGAGGGTTTATGCTAAATATGCTCGTTATAAACGTCCATCGTACATAATAGACGGTTCTCCATACACTTTGCATTTTGATAATTATGCGTACAAACAGGAGATGAAAGCTTGCAAATAACTTCAAACACCTTTAGATAGTATTCTTTCATTGTTATTTCATCGACATCGGAATTGTTGAATACTCTGTCGTTTTTCTGTTCTTTCATCACTTGTAAATTTTAAAGGGACGCCACCAAAGCGCCCCTTAATGGCAGATTAATTTTATTATTCGGCTGCGTTAATAAATTGTGATACTACAAACGGATTTAAGGTACTTGCGTCCCAACAAAATGCCTTAAGAGTTTTATCTCCGATCTTCGGAGTAATTGTAGCGTCAATTTTTTTGCCGATTACAGTATCCGAAAGCTGTGTATTAACGGTTACAGCACCCGTAAGTTTTCCGTTAACGTCATATAAACCAAGTGCAAATATAACATTTCTGTTTTCTTCACCCGAGGTATATATTGTGTGAGCAGTTACCGGAGTTCCTGCTGTAAATGAATTTGTGTCAAACACCAAATCGGTAAATGTCGTACCGTTTGTCTTTTTAAAAAATGCACCCAAAATGCTTATTATCTCTGTATCGTCATTATTATCAACACGCACTATCTTGGCTGTGTGAGCGCCCTCTGAAAGACCTGTAACAGATATTTGTTTTTTAAATCCATCGTAATATGTATTTGTGTTTTCAAGATAAGTATTTACGGTCTGAACCTTTGTGTTATCTACATAAATCTCGAATGTACCGCCCTTATTACCGTTAACATCGTGCAAAAGCTGATATTCAACTATCATTTCTGTTCCGTTAAATGCAATATCAAGATTTGCATTATCCTTGTTAAGCTTCTGAATATATGCTTCGTAATAGTATACAAAATCCTTATAATCTGTCAAAGGTGATACTTCTGCATTGCTCTTAGGCTTTACAAAATACTTATTTGTGTTGTGTTCCATAAGATCTGTTGCATAAGTACCGTAAAGCGCACTGCCTGCTTGACTTGGGTGAGTTCTGTCGTTTGAAGAGAAGTATATGTTTGCATCCCATTCAGACGCAAAATCGGAATTGGAATTGTAAAGTGACTTTACATAGTCACGAACGTTTATAAGCGGTATACCATATGCTTTTGCAAGCTTTTTATGCTCTGTCAAAGCGTAGTCATTATTACTCAAATCATTTACCGGAAGCTCTGTGAATATAATCACAGGAGGATTCGGCAGCTTGTTAAGATTTCTTACGATAGACTCCATATATTGATTTGTTGTTGAAACCGTTGAATCGTTTACCGCAAATTCAACAAATACAACATCGGGATCAAATTTCATTACGTCATTATACAAACGCATCCAGCCGTATTGTGAGCCTGTTCCGCCAACACCCGAATTTATAAATGTTGAATCGGGGAACTTTTCCTTTATGTAGTTTTCAACAACAGCGCTCCAACCTCTCATTTCTGTTATTGAACCACCCAAGAATACAGTTTTCAAACCTGTTTTGTTAGCAAAAATGTTCGGTTTTGTATAGCTTGATGTTGCATCAAATGTTGTCTTAAACTCTACTACCTGGTCATTGTCATTGTTTACGATTTCGGCAGGAATAACAACACTGTAGTTTGTATCATAAGCAAGGTCTGCTTTCGGAGATATTGTTACAACTTTTCCGTCAGCTGTCACATCAGAGTCAACTGCATTGCCGTTTTCATCATTAATAACGATACCTGCTGTGCTCTGAACATCATTTTTTGCAGTAAGCTTAATTTCAGCATTAACAGGAACAATCATTGAATCCTTTAATGTGTATTCTGAACCGCTTGTTGTGTATACAACATCGGCATTGCCTGCGTCGTTGTCCCATACACGCAGATAATCCACATAATGCGTTGTATCTGTACCGTTAGTGTTTGTCAAGCCAACACCGAACATATATATTTTCTCAAGTGTGTTTGTTGTTCTGTTATCTGTAAATCTTACAATCGGAGATTGCTTAATGTTTCCGCTTCCGTCATCGATTATAACGCAATAGGTATGACTCTTGTAGTTAAGCTTCACAGTAAGCGTATACCATTGGTCTGTATCAAAGGTATATCCCATTGCCGTTCCGCCTTCGCCGTTACTTGCAGCGCCTACAACCACACCCTCATCGGCTCTGTAAAGTACACTTGCTGTAAGTGGGGCAAGCTCTAATAATTTTGTGTACAGTCCGCCGTTGTTGCCCTTGCTATACTTAAACTTTGTCTGCAAATATACGTTTTCTTTTCCGGACAAATCAGCCGCCTGTGGAAATTTTGCTAAGAAACGGCTGTATGCAACAGTTCCGTATCCCAAAAACATATTTCCGTTTTGTATAAGGCTTGGCTTGTCGGCTATTGAAGTTTCCGTACCGTTGCCGGCTAATTTATACCATGTATCGGCATTGTCGTCATATCCGTTAAATTCGGATCTGTAAATATATTCCTTAGACATTTTTGTTGAGAATGTAAAGCTTACGGCATCATTTCCGCCAATGCTTGGAATATCAAGAGTGCAGCTTGAATACTCAGGTAAGCCTGAGAGTGTCAGAACAGCTGTTTTTCTGTCCTCAGAAAGGCTCTTAACCGTAACATTTCCGCCTGTAACCGTTGCTTTTTCCAAATCTTTTGCAGTTACTGCCTGTGAAAAATTAACGGTAGCGTCAAAAGTAAAATCAAGATTCTTTGCACCGTTCAATTCCTGTCCGTCGCTGTATGTAGCGGTTACCGAAGAAGGAATAAGGTCATTGTCCCAAATACGGATATAATCGAAGTACTGTTTTGTACTTTCGGCATTACCCAAAATGTGTCCCATTAGCAGTCTTGTGACAGAACTCGGTCTTTTATTGTACACTGTGGTTCCCTCTGCATCTTCATTATACAGTATATTGTTTTCATCATCCTTTAATTCAAGCTTAAAAGTGTACTTTTTAAAATCAAATTTTACTTTAATTGTATACCATTGGTCAGGTGACAATGTGCATTTAGTTTCAATTTGTTTACCATTATCTCCCCCGAATGTTAAGCCGTTTGAATATTTTATTCCGACAAACCATGACTTGTTATCTCCACCGCCAATATCTATAAAATCTGATGGCATAGCACCTGTGTCATTAATTTTAGTATATTTAAACCTTGTTTCAAGATGTATATTTTTATTTTCTATATTTTCTATATTTGGAAGCACAGCCAATCTTTTGTACCGAAATCCCGAATCGCTGGATACTTCAAAGACACCGTCATGTATACATGTTTCGTCCGGAACTTTTAATTCTGTATTATTATTAGGGAAGTAAATACGCAAGCTCTGCAAATCGTCAATCGAATTAAATTCTGCGTCATAGAGCATATAATTTGCAGTTTCCGTGGTTTCTTCTGTTTCGGCTGACACAATCACCGCTTGTCCAAAGCATGATACGGTCATTGTTGCCGCCAATAGCAAATTAATGATTTTCTTAACTTTAATTTTCTTAACTTTAATTTTCATATTTTCATTTCCTTTCTTTATTCTGGCAGCCGAATTTGATATTCAGCCACCCGTCATATTTTACTGTTTTGCTCCACATTGCTGTTTTATAGCGTCATATTCCTGTTTTTGCACGTCTGATATTGATGTGTAAATTTCACCCACCTCCAATCCTTTTGCATCATTATCAGACAAAGCAGACACAGGTGTCGCTACATTTATAAAGCAATTTCCGTTTACTACGCTATGCTCCGGCAAACCGTTGCTTCTGTTATTAACATATGCCAAAACATGACCGTACTTATTCTGCCATGACTCCGATTGATACGGAAATTTCAGTAACTGATACATAAAATTATTGCTTGCCGCTGTCGGAGTCGGGGTTGTATTCCATTGCTGATAATCTCCCTTACCTCTTACAAACACTCCTTTATCGGCATTTACAACAAGATTATTTTCAAATTTGTTCCATACTCCGCCGTGAACAAAGTATGCATTTTTTACATTTTCAAAGACATTGGAATATATCTTCTGTCCGCTCAGGAAATCGTCAAGATATACCGCACCCAAACCGCAGTTTGTGTCATGGATATAATTATATCTGATTTCGTTGCCGAGGTTGGCAAGCGAGTTTCCGGAATATATAATTCCTGCATCGGATATTCCCTCTGTCAAGCAGTTTGATATGTCATTATATTCTATAACACAGTCATTTCCGTTAAATGCAATCGCAAGATGAGGAGTCTTTGTTATTGTATTATGTCTTGCCGCTGTTCCACAGCCTGTTACCGTTATTGCAGGCGAATCGGTTATCGATGTGCAGCCTGTTTCGCTTATCGTACAATTTTCAATCACACTGTTTGAAGCTGTGAGCGTATTTCTGTCGCCGCCGCCTATTGTAACGGCTCTTTGTCCCGATTTGTTAAATTTGCAGTCTGTAATAAGATTGTTATTGCCCGATACATTCACTGCATTTTTTGCACATAATTTAAATGTACAGCCTTGCAGCTTTATATTATCACTGTTTTGGGCGTTTATAAAATAACCGCCCGCATTTTCAAAGCTGATGTTTTTAAAGGTTATGTTGCTGCTGTTTGTAATATCAATAACATCATTGTTGGTTGAGCTTAGCATAAGCTTTGCCTTTTTAAATTCACCGCTTGAAACAAGATTTTGCGGTGGATAGTAATAAAGCTTTCCGTTGTAGATTGCATATTCTCCCGGCTTATCAAGCTCCTCGGGAAGATTGTATATGTACCAACCGATATTTGACTGCGAATCTTCATGATAATAACCGGCTATAAAGTTTGTAGTATCTATCCTTTTTGCTGCCGGATCTATAGTATTAACCTTAGCTTTTGCAAAGCTCCATTCAGCTACCAACGGGCCGGCAATCCATGCGGAATCGTAATATTTCCAATTCTTTACACTGTTAGCTGTTATTGAAATATTCTTATTGTTCCAAGAGGTTACAGCGTCATATGTGTAGCCGGTATCAGGGTATCTTGCAACGGTTTGGAAATTGCCGTTACAGCTTAAAATATTAAGCTGTGCGTCGTTCTTTGCCGCCGCTCCTATACTGCTCAAACCCACACAGTAAATTTTTTCGGCAGATGATGCCGGAAACATACTCTTTTCATTGCCCGAAACCAAAGTCATATCCGAGCCTTTAAAGGTTGCACCGCCGTTTATAACCGCACCTTGATACGAAACAAACTCAACATTTACTATGTTGTTTAAATCATTCATTTTTACGGTATCGTCAACAGCATATGTTCCGCCCTTTAAAATAACTCTTACATTCAAGTTATCCTTACTGTTATTCATGTTAATATAAGTAAGTCGCTGTGCCACCGCACGCAAGGTTTTTAAAGGTGCGTCCTCACTTCCGTCGTTCACATCGTTACCGTTTGGAGATAGATACAGAGTAACATCTTCATCATAGCTTCTGATTCTTACATCAACGGTATATTTGTCCTCCGTAGGTACGCTTCCGCTGAAGCGTACCGGCAGAGTTTTACCGCTTTTTAAATCCATTTGTAATACAGTTCCGGCTTTTTTTATATTGTTTGAATCGAGAACCGCAATGTCTACATCAATGTTTTCATCGAGTATTCCCAAATTTGTCAAGCCAAAGCTTACATTTACAACGTCTTTGGTGTAATATGATTGCAAATTCGAAATGTCAACGCTTTTTGTCGAATTGCCGATACTGCAATTCAATTCATCAGCCGCATAAACATTCCCGGAAAGCAACATGGTTCCAAGCATACCGCAAGCCAACAACAAAGAACATATTTTTTTATTCATCATTTACAGATCCTTTCACATACCAATCGGTTTATTTATAATCCAATATATACAAATACCATACTGAATTTGTATCAGCGTCAAAGTATATTTCATCTCCCGGCATAATCTCATCATAGCTGCTTAGCGAAACAGTAACGCCTCTTGAAGATTTGCTGATCTTATAAATCCGTGCATTGGTTTGAATTTTTTGGATACTATCAATTATACCAGTTCCCTCATCATATTTTATAAAACGATTATTGAGTTTTTCCTTAACCTTAATATATGCGAGCTTCTTTCTTGCGTGCGCAACAACAAGGTGCTGCCCGTTTACCGTATACGACTGATTGCTGATTCCGTAGTTATGCATTTGAGAAGAATCAAAGCCTTTAAATATTTTAACCAGATTACCCTTACCGTCAAATTCACAGTAAATAATATCACCTGCTTTTACACTGTTGAAACGATCCTTGTATACTTGAATCATTTTGTCGTTGTAGTATACCTTAATCTCGTCCGAACCCTTGCGGCAGACTATACAATCTCTTACCTGATCGTCAGAATCAAGCATTTGTGTAACGTCCGTTACCACCATCGACTGTGTTTCGGGTAAAATATTTTCAGCCTTTTGCGACGCCGCATCGGTTCTCTTCCAGACAACCATATCAACCGTATTTAAATCTTCATCTACATTGTAGAAATAGTGTGTGTAAGGTCTTGGATTCAGAACGATATTCTTAAACGCACCCTCAACATAACAGCTTTCAGGATCGTCAAATATGTTAAATACAAGTGTTTCTCTGTCTTGATAGAATTTTTGCGACCAGGTATCGGCATAAAATGCATACTCGGCTTCTCCGGTAAATTCGCCCTCATATCTTAGCATTCCGTCCTTCGTTACAGTGTAAAGAAGTGTGATATTATTGTTTTCATCAAACTTATATCTTACCGGCTGTCTTGTGAAGATCCCGTTAGGATTTAACAATTCATCAAGCTTTTCAAGCTTATGGTTTTTATCATTAACCTTTATTTGACTGCGAACATAGAATCTTTCCAAAACATTATCGTCTGTCAATATTTTCAAAATGATTGCATCAAGATTTCCGCTTTCGTTGTCGGTCTTATAATCAAGCAAATATCCGTAATGCAAATCATTGTCAGATCCTATTTTATCAAATGCAAAAATGCAGTCTTTATCATCGGTATAGAATCTGTATTGCATATTCAGCTTTAATCTGTCAATATTGGCAGATTCAGAGTATTTATATCTTTTAGAATCGATACTTAATGTATCACCGTGTGTTCCGTTAACCTTTCCGACAAAGCTTTGGTCGTAAACATACATAATTGTGTGATCACCGTTTGAGCCTTTTAAAATCAGCATACCGTCTTTTATGTTTCCGATATTGCTAACCTCTCCGTTAATGAACACCTGTGTATCATCAACCTTATCCGATTCAACGCGAATGGTTTTGGAGTTGTCAAATTTATCTGTTATAACAGTGAAATTACTGTTAACCGAAACAGTACCGCAAACAACTGTCAAATCCGCATTAAACACGTTAACTATATCAATTTTTCCGTCAGAGTTATTATCGATAATCGTTACCCAACCGATTTTCGGTGATATATTCTCCTTTGAATAATCAGGCTTTGCTATACCATTATAAATAATGTAAGCGCCGTCAAGCTTTTTTTCGATTTTCTTTCCGTTCTCATTCTCATACACAAAGTTGTACGCCGAAAATCCGCTGTCATCGCTGTATATCATGTCGTTTTGTATGACAGTAACGGTATTTTTATTTGTTTCGGTCATATATTTTATAACCGGTTCAGCCTCATCTTCTCGGCAGACATATGCCTCAACTTGCTTACCTAAAATGTCATTATAGCTATCGGCATCATATTTCATTTCCTCGTTGCCAAGCCTTATATAGCCGTCATTATTTACCGCACCGTTAACGCTTGACAATCCGGTCAAGTCATTTGCAGTAACAATACCTCTTATTTTTTCTGTCTTGTGAAAAACCCACAAAGCGTCATTTTCGCTGAATGTAAACGCATTGTTTTCACCCACCTCAAAAAGAAGCGGTTTTGCGGATAATCCATTTTTTAACAGTTTTGTAAGCAAGCCATATGTCATTTCGGCTTTTCCGTCTGCTTTTACAGATACTCCGAACTTATTTGCCAATTCCGCTGTTGTCGTAAGTCCCTCTTTTACAAGCTTATCTCCGCCAAGCACCGCAACCATAATCTTTGTCGCATGTTCGCAAATAACAGCTTCTTCCGGTCTGAATGTTCCGTCACCAAATCCCGAAACAAATCCCAGATTTACACCGGCATTTACATACGTCGCATATGATGACATCTCGTCAACATCATAAAAACCAACATTTTGCGCATATTGATCGGCTTCAATCCCTCTGAAATTCAGAACATACTTTACAAAATCAGCTCTTGTCACATTGTCGTCTTCATTCTTTTCAAAATCGCTTGTAAAAATTCCGAGTCCCTTCATAAGCTCAACGTTATCCGAATATTCATTGTCAGCTTCAGCGCTTACTCCGACAATACTCAGCGTTGAAAAAATAAGACTCATTATAATACCAATAAAACGCTTCATACTTTTATACCCTTTCTCATCTGATTTTTATTACCGAATAAATCATCTGTGCCGCTTCCGCTCTTGTGATATAATCATGAGGACGGAATTTACCGTCAGAACCGGTAATGGCACCGATTTCTATAAGATAATTAACCGCTGTCGCTGCATATTCGCTTACTTCGTCAAGGTCATTCAGCTCAGCTTTATTATCGATAATAATATCTATTTTTCTGCCGTCGGCTTTAAGCGCTCTGTAAAGCATAACCGCCAAGTCCTGTCTTGTTATATTCGTTCCTGTCCCAAATTCCGTTTCCGAAATTCCCTCGGCAATTTTACTTGCCAATGCACCTTTAATAAATTCGGCATACCATGCATCTTCCGGCACATCGGTAAAATCAAGCTTCGTATCGGCGTTGGATTCTATTCCGAAAGAGTTAACTATAAGTTTTACCGCTTCTTCCCTTAAAATATTGTCCTGCGGCGCAAAGGTTACTTCATCTTTACCGGAACAAATCTTGTTATTGTACAGATGTTCAATCGCTGTATATGCCCAGCTATAGTTTTTCAAATCGGTAAAAGGAAGTGAGTTGTTTTCGGGTTTTGTTTGCGGAATTACAGGGTGCGATGTTGCCGGAGCAGTGATACCGCTGTTTGATTTGCTTGAACCGCTGCCTTTGTTACCGCTGTTTCCGCTGTTTCCGCTGTTTCCTTCATCTGTTCCGCCGGATTCACTTTTGGAAAGAATCGCTTGTTCAAGCTTTTCGGTACTGTCAAAGTTTTTGTTTGTTATGTTTCTTATGCAACTGCTCTCGTTTTTCCGATAATGCTCATACGCCTTATCGGAAATCAGATATTGATTGTAATTCTTAAGCACATCGCCAATGCCGCTCGGCTCTGATTCATTCAACATTGATAATGCGGTCATACGGTTGAATATCTTTGTTAGGTTTTCATAATCTTTTGCGGATTTAATACTGTTATCAACCAAAGTCTTGCTCTTTAATGTACCGTATTTTTCGTACATATCAAGCTTTATGTCGTTTGGATATGCCTTGACAATCGTATCTATCGGTTTGCCGTCGTTTGCCCAAGCCGTCGCAATACTCTTTATGAATTCAGTCCTAATATCGGCATGAGCATACTCACCATCATGATTCATCATAAGAGTAACAACGGTATTTTTAGCCATATCCGAAAGCTGATTGTAGTAATCAAGTTCCAAATACAACGCTTTGTAATTCTTTTCCATGTATTCACGCATGGTCTTTACATTTGCCGCATTTGTTTCTTTTTTTGACATCTCATCAAATTCCGAAACGATTCTGTCAATCTCGCTCTGTGACATATAGTATACATCTTTGCTTGCTTCGGTTTCATTTCCGATAATTATTATATTATACGTTCCGCAACGAGCGTCGCTCGGAAAGTGATATTCAAATAGGATTTGTACGTCATCAGATACTGCTTGCTTTGCGTCAGCGGTATAAATTACATACTGCTCCATATTTGACTTGTCTATTTCATCATAATTATATGCCTCATCGGAAAAAGCTTCTTTAGGCATTGTAATAAGTACATTCAGCTTTTTATCGGTCGGGCAAATACCGGAAACGGTTAACTTGCCGTCAGAGGTAACCAATACCTCTGTTATTTCTATAACACGTTCCTCCTGTGGCTTGGTGAAAACGAAACGATATTCCTTTCCTGTCGAATCGTTTTTCAATACCGTCACATTTTCCGAGCTGTATACTCCCGATTGAGCAACAGACGAAGCTTTTTTGATTTGTGTATATCCGTCAATACTCAAATCATATGTATTCCCGTCAGCAGCCTTAACATAATATAATGTTCTGTTCTCTTCAAACACTCTGTCTAACGGTATGTCGGCAAAGCTGTCGGCTGCTTGAACAGCCGACGCAGCTATAATCATTATACTGCACATACCTATAATTATTTTTTTCCACGTTCTATTCATATTTATAATCATTAACTCCTTTCGTGAAAAGGTTCATCAAAATACTCACTTATCCAACGAATATTCAGAAACCTCTACAGCCATCTTCGCACCAGTGTTATATATCGAGAAATAACCGGAATTTACTATTTGATTACCGTCGTTGTCGATATACTCAAAAACATTCTTTCCGTCAACAAGCATATGAAGCTTAACAGAACCGTCATCAAGATTTTCCGCGCCCAATTCATAGCTGTGGGTTTCTCCGGCTTTGATAAACTCATTCGGATATTCTTTAAGGAAATGCTGTCCGCCAAATCGTTGTAATTCGATAATATCCTCCTTAACAATAATGCAATACTGCGGATTTCCGCCCCATGCAACCAATTGCGCACCGTTTTGCGCTCTCAGTCCGAAGCCTATCCATGATTGCAGCGTATCGGTTTTCAAATCAAATCTCATAACCATGTGAGATGGAATTTTATCTCTTAATCCGAAAACATCGCCATTCGCCTTTCTCTGAATCAGTCGTCCGCTGTCCATTATTGTAGTATTCGGCTCAACCGACCACATCATAACATCCTTAAGTGCCGGCTTTAAATCATAATACTGAAGATTTCGTCTGTAGTACAGGCTTTCAAACTTAGAGTTGGCACTTTCAACCCATGCGTCTATCTCTTTTTGTATTATACTTTCACTCTTTTCGATATTCTTCGCTTCGGCAATAAGATTATCAAATTCCTTTTGAGTCCCTATCTTAAGATCTCCGGGTTCACTGCCCTCTTTAAGATTTGCAATCCTTGCGGCGGCTGTTTCAATAAATTCGCTAACCTTTATTTTATTCAACGTCGCTTTTTTAGCGGTTAAAAATGTGAAATATTCTTCATTACAATTAATCGGCTTAACATCTGCCATATTCTTCAAAGAATTCGGAATAGCCTTTACCTTCCAAAAATATCTCGTGTTTGAATAGTTAAGCTTTTCAATAGTAACATAATTCGCATTTACAATTTTGTTTGATATTATGTTTTTGAAATCCTTGTCGGTTGAAAGCGTAAACAAATAGCATTTCGCATCATCAACCTTTTCCCATTCAAAGGTTACCGAATCTGCGGCTACATTTTCACTTTTGTCCTCCGGACCGATCAAATTGAAGTCTTTAAGCTCCGTTATGAAGCTTCTGTGTTCATCCTCGTAAATACCCGCTTCGTCCATAACTTTCTTGAATTTTTCCGGGATTTCAAAATCGGGATTTTCCTCCATTGAAATCATTTGGTTGTCCGTTACCTCGGTCACTTTATCCGCATATTCCGCTATACTTACATTTATTACGTCTTTCGGTTCGTAGAAAATATTATTTGAAATTACAGTTCCGTATGTTGGCAAAAGCGGCACTCCGCTGCTGTTGTAAACAAGATATTTATCATTATCCACATACTTTAATACTTCACTGTATTTATTCCACGGAGGATTTTTCCAATCATACGGAGCAAGACTTTGCAAAAAGGTGTTATTCGGTGTAGCAGTCATAATTTGATTTCCCGAACTGCCGTTAATAATAACGCTTATGCCCGTTCTCGCTGTATTCATTACAAGGTTATCGGTAAATTTATTATATATACCGCCATGAACAAATACAGATTTTGCACAATCGGCAAAAACATTTCCGTATATATTAAAATCACTGTTCATATCGTCAAGATAAATCATTCCCTGCGTATCAACATTATCATGGAAATAATTATAACGAATGATATTTCCCAAGGTCGCCAATTGTCGTCCCGTATATATAACTCCGGCATCACCTGCGCCATCAATCATGTTGTTATAGAACTCATTATATTCCAAAACATTATCATTACCGTTCATGCCAACCGCAATGTGCGGAGAACCTACAAACTCGCAGTGTGAAACAATGTTTCCGCACCCTCTCATAACAATATAATCGGTGTTTGTTCTTCCTACAATGTTACAATCTCTGAATTTGCAATTTGTAACCAGATTATTTCCTTTGGTGAGTGTTTCTCTGTCGCCACCGTAAAGAGTTACCGGTCTTTTCATTATATTATAGAAATCACAGCCGGAAACAACGTTATCATATCCGTCAATATATAATCCTGCATTGATATTTTTGAATGTACAGCCTTTAAATGAAATATTTTTACAGCTGTTGTCCATATTAACAACAAGACCCATTGAATTTTCAAATGTCAGCCCCGAAAACTCAATATCATGCGCATCCTTCATTTCAAACATATTCTTTGTGAGCAATGACACCTTAATCTCGGTATTTCCGTTTGAATTTTTTATATCGTCAAGAGGAATTATATACAGCTTTCCGTTATCCGAGTCAAAGTAGTATTCTCCGGGATAATCAAGCTCGCTTAACAGATTATATACATAGTACGGCTTATTTGCCGCTATTCCGTATTCCGCCCTGTCGTTAGACTTTATTGCAAGATTGTCTGTATCAACCTCAACAATCTTACGTCGTTCTGCCGCCCATGTGAATGCAAAATAACCGAATATCATTCCGTTATTTTCATTCTTCCAGCGCTTCACTCTCGAATCATCAACCACAAATTTGAAATGCGTGTTTTCGTTTTCCATAATTTCTCCGGTTTTTGCAAAGTCCTTATTTGGCCACCTGCAAATCGTCATTGGGCTTTCACCGAAATATACCGTTCTTTCGGCACTATCCATGCTCTTATAATCATCGCTGTAATTGCTCAAATATGAGCTTACGTCAGCCGACAAAACCTTTTCCGGCTGCGGAATCAGCTTTAATGCATCTTTATCGGTTACTTTGTCAAAGCTGCTTTCTTTCAGAATAATTCCGCCTGTGAATACCGGCTTCTCGCCGTCAGCCGCAATAAATCTTATAGGTGCGTCCTTGGTACCGCTCAGTTCTTCACCGAAATTTATACTTTTCGTAACCTCATAATTACCGCCACGCATATAAATATTCAGTCCTCCCTCGGGCAAGGTTGAATTTCTTTTCATTTCCGTAATTATTCCGGTTAACTTTTCAAAGCTGCCGAGTGGGTTTTCTTTTGTTCCGTCACCGTCGGAATCCGGAGACATATATATCCCATTTTCATACTTACTCAAAGCACTGTTGTTTTCAGCCGTTGCCGCATAGCCCGGAAGTAACAGACTAAGCATGGCACAGCAGAGAAATATACAAGTTTTTTTCATAGCAATCTCCTATTCGTTAATTTCCGAGTAATAGTATACAGTCGTTTCACTGCCACCTACTTGGTATATCTGCAAAATGACTTATATGTATAATCTGACGTTTCCGGAACATCTACGGTGTTTGTAATTGCTGTTTCGGAAGTACCCGACGGAACCTCCTCTTCATGAACGCTCAATTTTAAAAGCTTTCCGTCCGCTCCGTATACCGCAGTAAACAAATACACTTTTATTCCGCTTGTTGTAAAGTTTGATGACTTTACAGTTGATTTTATCTTTCCGTTTAAAACATCGGTTTCCGGCTGTGTGACATAAAGCGGCTCGCTCTCTGTTGAGAACACAATCGAATATGGAGTAAGCTTTTTGCCGTTTTCGGCTATTACTCCCTCTCCGCAATTTAGTGTATATTCTTCGCCGTAGTCAAGTCCTGCAGGGAATTTAATGTCAAAACCGTTTTCGGTTGCAGCAACCTCTCTTTCGATTTTTCTTCCCGAGCTGCTTGTAACGGTAATATCGTCAAACGTTGCGTTATCAGCTGCTTTCCACGAGGTCTTAATCGATATATTGGTATCGGTTCTTACATTTTCCTCACCGTCACTTATCGATGACTCTGTAACTCTGTAGCTGTTGTCATATATTCTTATATAATCTACATAACAGGTTTTAGATATAGCCTGCCCGTTTATAGGCAGCATCATAAACTTCCATAGCTTATTCGGTGTTCTGTTATAAACGAAATTGACAGGCTTCATTGTAACCTCTTCAACATCATCGCCGGAAACAATTACGCCATACTGCTTTGTAACAAAATTCATATTAATCTTAACGGTATACCATTTATCCTTTTCAATGATTACTCCAGTTCCTGCTCCGTCTTCTCCCGACTGTCCCGCACCGTAATAAAGCTCGCCGTTATTAACCGGCAAATTAACAAATGAAGATTTTCCGTCGCTTAACAGTTCAATCGTAGTCTTAAACAGCTCGCCATCTCCGGTATGCATAAATCTGTACTCGAAGGTTATATCATTTTTCCCTGTAAAATCAATATAATCATCAAACTGTGCACCAAATGAGCAATATGCGAAACCGCTGCCATATGACAGCTTAATGCTTCCGTTTTCAAGATACCCGCTTGTGGGGAACGTCTTGCGTTCCCCGTTCAAAAACTTGGCAAAATTAGACTCATCGTCATTTCCGTCAAATTCAGCGTTCCAGATTAAATTGTCTTTGTTAATATCATCTTCCGCAAATGTATTGGTGCAATATGATTGGCACACCAATATCATTGACAATATTGTTATGATTCTGATTATTTTTTTCAATTTACATTCTCCTTATTTTGAATTTTTCAAGAACTCATCAACCTGCTTTTGCAATTCATCTCTTACCTTTTCAACACCTGCCTGCTTTAACTCAGCAAGATATTCGTCCCAGTATGAATCGGGATCTTCCGCACCGGTTTTAATGATTTTATACTTTGATATAACGTTTTCAATCTGTGATATTTCCGTTCTCAAATCATCATTATCAAATACGAAGCCCAAAAGCTTTGACTTCTTTGCTTCATTATTCATCTTGATTGTATCTTCCCAGTCTTTATCGCTTTGATCGCCTACAAAATATGCATTAAACTGTGAACCCAAAATCCACGGTTGGATACAATATCCGCTATCCTGTATAAGTTCGATACGGTCATCACCGGTTTTGTTATAATGTTTTCCCTCTATGCCGTAGCACAACAGGTTAAACATTTCTTTGTCTGTGTTTAAAAGCTCAATCAGCTCAAATGCTTTTTCCGGATGCTTTGAACCGTCATAAATACCTGTCATTGCGGCAGTTGACGCACCCGGGTTCAAATACGGCTGACCGATACATTGAGAAACAATTGTATAATTTCTTGTGGACGAGCCTTCTTTATCTCCGCCCGGCTTATAATTATTAACTTCTATTGCGTATTTTCCGCTCTTTTGATCCTGTGAATCGTCATTTACGCTGACAATGTCTTTACGAATGTAACCCTTTTTGAACCAATCGTTAAGCTTCTTTGCTTTATACTTTGTGTCCTCACGTTCCAACAGAATTTCACACTTTGCATTATTGTTATCATCTACGGTTACAACAACACCGCATGTTTGATAATCAAAGAATGTAGGATCATCGTACGATGCAAATGACTCCAATCCCCAATCCGATCTGAACGGATACATTCCCGGCTCTTTTGTCTTAATCTCTTCAAGCAAAGGCTCTATATCCTCTGTTCTTTTAAGACTTGTTATATCCCAGCCGTACTTATCTATAATTTCCTTTTGGAATATCAAACATCTTTGTGTTGCCATTATCTGATAGTTCGGAACGGCATATATCTTTCCGTCACGAGTTGCGTCATTCCATACAAAGTCCGGAATTATTTCTGTCTTAAGCTTTGAATCCTTAAGTAAATCATCTAACGGATATAGGCACTCCATATCTACGCAGGTCTTGTATTTATTAAGAAATCCCGTAAACATCAAGTCAAAATCAGTATCGGCTGTCATGTTCATTTTCATGCGTTCTTCATATGCGCCGAAATCCAAAATCTGGAGATCGAGCTGTGCATTAATTTTTTCCTTAAGTCTTTTGTTAAACTCCTCCAACACAATTGCCGAATCCTTTTGAGGATCACATGGTATAAACCACTTTAAAGTTACCGTTTCCCCGTTATCCTCTGTTTTCTTTCCGTTTGAGCAACCTGAAGCTGCCGATAATAAGCAGCATACCGCCAAAATCAGTGATAAATTTTTCTTTTTCATTTTTTTCTCTCCTTTAATATAACTTTTTGCGGTTTTAAAAGGCAATCCGCACAGCCTTTTTTACATATTAATATAGGCTTATCCCTTAACACTGCCGACCGTCAGTCCTTTTACAAAGTACTTCTGGAAGAACGGGAATACCAAAAGTGCCGGGCCGGCAACCACAACAGCCATTGCCATTCTTGTAGATTCGGCAGGAATGTCAGATATATTCATATTTACTGTACTTGCACTTGAATTCATCGATTGAAGTACGTCCAGATTTTGTAATATTCTTTGAAGCAGATACTGTAAGCTAATAAGATTTTGATTGTTTATGTAAAGCATAGACGCCATCCAGTCGTTCCACTTCGTTAAAAATACAAGCAATGCAATTGTAGCCAAAACAGGCTTTGACAATGGAAGAATAATTTTGAAGAAGGTTGCATATTCGCTTGCTCCGTCTATGTACGCTGACTCTACTATCGATGACGGTATGTCCTTAAAGAACGTTCTCATCATGAATATGTTCCACGGATTTATCAAAGCCGGAAGAATATATACCAATATAGTGTCGTCCAAGTGAAGATACCTTGTTATCAATATATAGGTAGGAACCATACCTCCGCTGAAAAGCATCGTAAAGTAATAGTAAAATGATATTTGCTTTTTTCCGAGCATCGAACGGCTTATGAGCGGATATGCAGCCATTGCGGTAAGCAAGGTTGAAAGAATCATCGATGTCGCTGAAAATATAAATGTTATTTTATATGCATTGATTATCGAATGAGGGTTTGAAAAAACATATTTGTATGCCGACAAATCCAGCTTACTCGGTATAAGCTTATATCCGCTTGCAACAATTTCTTTTTCACTTGTAAGCGATATTGATACAAGCATTACAAACGGCACTATAACGCATAGACTTATGATTATAAAAACAAGATTTAGAATAATCTGTCCTCTTTTTCTTTTCATTTTCCAATATCTCCTTTCGTTTAAAACAGACCTCTGTCCGGATCAATCTTGTTTACTATTTTGTTTACGGTAACAACAAAAATGAATCCGACAACAGATTGCAGTAAACCGACCGCAGAAGAAATTGACATATCACCTATTTCTTTCATCGTTCTGAATATATATGTATCAAGCACATCGGTTGTTTCGTACAATGCGCCTACGTCACGGGTTACTTGGTAAAATAATCCGAAATCCGCTCTGAAAATGCCTCCGATACTCAGGATAAAAAGAATTGTTATAATAGGAACTAAGGACGGTATTGTTATATTCCATATCTTTTGCAGCTTATTTGCTCCGTCAAGCTCAGCTGCTTCAAAAATCTGCGAATCAATTCCCATCAGCGCCGCATAATACATGACTGTATTCATTCCGACACCCTTCCACACCGACACAACTGTCAGTATCGCCGGCCAAAGCTTCGGAGAACTGTACCATTGAACTGAGGGGAATCCGATTGCGGTAAGTAATTTGTTTATCGTTCCGTATTCAGGGTTTAAGAATATGTAAGCTATATATCCGACAACAACCCACGAAATAAAGTTCGGTGTTATAAGACATGATTGATATGCTTTGATTGCTCCTCTGTTCTTTACATCAAACAGCATTACCGCAAGTATAACCGCAGCCACAATACCGGCAACTATAAACAGCATATTCATGCATATTGTATTTCTTGAGATTCTCCAGAAATCGTCGGATTTTATCAAAAAATCAAAATTTTTCAATCCTACCCATTCGCTTCCGAATATTCCTCGCCGATATTTATAATCCTTAAACGCTATAATAATTCCAAACATCGGAATATAGCTGAATACAAACACCAAAAGCATTGGTATCGCTTCAAGTGACATCAACTGCCAAAAGTTTTTTGTCAGTCTTGTTTTCTTGTGTTTTTTTTTAACCGTTTGCGCCGTAACCGTTTTACTCATTTTGTGTATTCCCTCCATTATTTTCGTTTTGCGGTTCTAATAAAATTAATATTTTAAAAGTACACACTTTGCTGTATTTAAAGTATATCACGTTAATTATTTTTTGGAAATGCACTTTAATACTTTTTTGATTGTACTTTTTTAACTTTATTTCAAATTGCTTGACTGTCGGTTTTTTTGATGTTATAATTGAATTGTTGGTTAGGCAAATGTATTTTAACGGCTTTTTTACACAACATACATTTAATTAATTCTGTAAAAAAACGTGAATACTCAACAACTTAGATAATTGTAAAGCTGTTGCCTTGCAAATATCTAAGTTCAATAACTTGTAAGGAGAAAATCAATGCTAAAGCTAATTATTATTGAAGATGAAACTACTGTTCTCGGCGTATTAAATACTCTTATCGGAAAAGCAGATAATCGTTTTGAAATATGCGGCTTGTTTTCATGTGCAGAGGACGCAGTTGACTATATAAGTACCAATCCTGTTGACGCTGTTATTTCGGATATATGCCTCAGCGGTATGAGCGGACTTGATTTTTTCAAACTTTGTCACGAAAAATATCCCGATATTGTTTTGGCGGCTATAAGCGCCTACAGCAAGTTTGAATATGCTCAAGATGCAATCAAATACGGTGTTGCAGATTATATGCTGAAGCCGATAACCATGTCTAAAACAAAGGAACTTCTCGCCGCAGTATATGACAAGCTAACCAAGCTTTCACCAACATCGTCATTTTGCGATATGGAAAACAATGCAGAGCGTATTCAGATAATTTCCGAAATGCTCTCAAGAACAGATAACTCCTTTGAGGATTTCTTTGAAAAATTGGCGAAAACCGATGTTGTTACAACCCCGGATATTTGCAAATGTGCTGTATTATCGGTAACAATTCCCGATTCCGGTGCTTTTTTCAATCTTCACGAAAAATATAACCAAGCACAGATTTTCAATATCGTGGAAAAGCTTACCTATGTTAATGATGATTCTTTCTTTTCGATTTTGTATAATTATCAGTTGAACGCATTCAAAATACTGATATTTGCAAAAAAGTTCTTTTCGACAGATGAATTTCGTTCGGTTTTAAATTCATTTATTGAAATGGCAGCAAAGAATTTTGTTGAATATTTGAACCTTACGGTTGATTTTAAAATAGAAAATATTTCTTCGGATATTTATGATTTTCATTTGTATATGCAAAACGGTCTTACGCCGTACACCTGTGCAACATTGGTAATCCATTCGATATATTCATCGGATAGGAACACTGCCCTTTCATACTTAAACGTTTTTACGGATTTTTTTAAAAGTAATTCATCATATCTCAATACATTTTACAAATATATCAACAGTGCCATTGAGCAAATATTAGGTATTGATGAGGATACTTCAAAGCTTGAAACAGATGTGATATATGATAAAATAATTGCCAGAATTAAGTATATTTTGCCCGAACATATGAAAAGCAACAACGTTATTGACGCTGCAATCGAGTATATAGAAAAGAACCTATCGTCCAATATTTCGCTTGAATCGACAGCTGCACATTGTTTTTTGTCGCCGGCATATTTCAGTATGTGCTTTAAAAACAAAACAGGAAAGACATTTTCAAGCTATCTCTCGGACGCTCGTCTGAATAAGGCGAAATCACTTCTTTCCACAACCGACATTCCTATAAACAGAGTAGCCGAATTGTGCGGTTTTAACAGTGCGTCATATTTTCATAGATTTTTTAAGCGCTTAACCGGCACTACTCCGCTTAATTTTAAAAATAATTCAGACGAACAGAAAGCACCGAAAGGAGAACATTGATGAAAAACAAATACTATTCGATTGTCAATACCATTTCGACATACAAAGGTCACAGTATTTTCTTTAAATATATAAAGATATTCTTTATCACGCTTTTTGTTCCCTTTCTGATAATCAATATTCTTATTTTTGCCAACAATGTTTTTGATATTAAGGATAAAATGAAATTATCGTCAGAACAAACCTTGATGAAGGGCACGCTGTATATTGACGAGCTTTTAAAAAATACCGATAAAAATGTCAACAACATAATTAATTCGGACGAAGCAACGCATTTTTTTAATTACTGTCTGTTTAACGGTAATCTAAGAGAAAGCAGTCAAATTTCTCAAGATGTGTACGATATGATCTACTCTGTAAAGAACAGCTATGATTGTTATTCCTCAATATATTTTTACAGTGAATACAACGATTACTTTATTTCCACCAACGGAAGTAATTTTCCCGAGTTGTTCTATGACAAAGACTGCGTTGAAAAATACTTTCAAAATTCAAAAAAGAGCTTTACCGCAGTACTTCAACCCGATATACTTACTGTTTGCTACTCAATACCAAAGGACGGCGCAGTATTCTTTAATATCAGCCTTAAAAAAATCTTTTCGGACATTAACGACTACAGCAACTATCCCAATGCTTTTTTTATACTGACGTTAAATTCCGATAATGTTATTTTTTCGGATAACCCGTCATTTTCATCATCTGATTCGATGATCGATATTCAACGGCTTAAACAACAAGACGCAATATATTCACAGGCAAAGGTTGATTATGAAAATATGACGCTGTTTCATTGTATTCCGAAAAGTACATACTACGAACAATTAACCGTTCCCCTCCGAACATCGCTTTTGTTTTTACTGCTTTCGGTTATTATGATGCTGTTGATTACACTGGTTGCTTCATTTAAGCTCTACGAATCAATATTACAGGTAGTGTCTTTGATTAATTTTGAAAGCAATGGCAAACAAAACGCAAATGAGCTTGTTACGCTTACGAATTTCATTCTTGACAGCGTTCAACACAGCAAGAACCTTGAATATGAGCTGGCGGGTAAAATATCAAAGCTCAGACAGTCACAGTCAATCGCATTGCAAACCCAGTTAAACCCACATTTTCTTTTTAATACGTTAAATCTGATTTCATGCTATGTGCTTGAAAAAAATTATGAAGATACTCCTATCATAACAATGATAGACAATCTTTCGGAAATACTGCGCTATTCCCTTGATACCGACCGTTATCTTGTATCAATGAGAGAAGAAATTGAAATAGCAAAAAAATATGTCGCAATTGAAAATTTGAAGCATCAAAATTCGGTAAAAATTGTTTGGAATATAAGCGAATCGGTTTTGGATAAAAAGGTTCTGAAAATGATACTCCAGCCGATTCTTGAAAATGCTTTCAAGTACGGTGCATTAAGACAACACGAAAAGGAGCCGTATATTGAGGTTACAATCACATCTGTCAACGATACAGTAACCTTTAAGGTTATCGACAACGGTCCACAAATTCCTGCGGATAAGCTTGAACAAATACGGTCTGAAATGATTAACGACGATATTCAAAGCAGACATATCGGGTTAAGAAATCTGCACAGCAGAATACATCTCCTTTTCGGAGAAAAATACGGCTGTAAAATAAAGTCCGAAAACAATTTCACAACCGTAACAATTACCATTCCGAATATAAATAATAAATTCTGAAAAACACGGTGCGAATATAGCTTGAAGCGATTACAAAATCTTTCAAAATATATCCGTATGCGTGTTTTTCATTTAATGCGTTTTGTTCTTCCGGCGTTCTTTTAGTATTGCCTCAAGCTCTGCACGGTCCGTAGTTATCATTTCCTGTTCTTCTTTGGAAGACTTTATCACAACGGGAACTTTATTATTATTTGAATAAACCAAAGCCTCGCCACGCTCAAAGCGAGTGATGGAACTCATCTCGGTTTTGGTAAGTTTCAAAACATCTTGAACATATCGTGCCTCGTCAGGCTCCAAATTCAGAATGATTTTGTTTTTGGAGTTGTTTACAATTGTATGGATAATTCTTATGGTACTTAAATTCCGGTGAGGGAACTTTTGAAGCGGACTATTTGACAGAGGCTGTGAGTGATTATCAAATTCTTATGAGAACAGGAATTTAATGCTTAAAATATAATTCATTTTCCACAGTATTATTTATGAATTATTGGAAAAAATTACCGTTGCAAAAAGATGATTGGTATGATATACTGAAAAATAACAACACAGAGTTGTTTGAAAGATATAATAATTTAAGCTGTGGCCTTAGAAAAGTTTGTTTGTAAAACCTTAGCTTTATGAAAAAATATAAAGGGAGATGACCGTTATGAGGTGCTGTACTATAGACGGAGGAGTATTTGAGCATAAGGATATTAAAGTAACTTATATGGAATATGGGCATGATGAGGACTGTCATACTCATGACGGTATTGAAATGGTATATATTATTGCAGGTCAGGGAGAACATATTATAAACGATAAGGTAATAAGAACACGAAGAGGTTCATTGATTATGATGGATTATAATTGTGTTCACAGCTTTAAAATGTGGGAAACAATGAAATACTATAATATATTGTTCAAAGCGTCATTTTTAGGTAAGGATATTGAAAGAGATGCAGGTCTTAAGGAACTGTTAAAGTCATATTATGAATATGATTTAAATGATAGATTTTTACATGTCGAGTTAAATGAAGAAGCTGCACAGAAGGTAGAGGATTTATTTTTTGAAGTTCTTGAGGAGGGCATAAAAAAGAAAGACAGATACACAGAACTTATAAGATGCCATATTGATGAAATTTTAAACCTGATGTTAAGAAATATGAATATGCAAAATAATAATGATGACGACTTGGTTTTTACAGAGGCGATAAATTACATAAGCGAGAATTGCGATAAATCACTTCAGCTTGAAGATGTGGCAAAAAAATTTAATTATAAACCGAGATATTTCAGTAATAAGCTGAAGGAATACTGTGGACTGAGTTTTAAGCAATTATTAATAAGAAACCGATTGAGCAACGTAATGTATTATTTGTGTCAAACACAAGAGAGCATAGATGTTATAATCCAGAAATGCGGCTTTACAAATAAAACCTATTTTTATGATGTGTTTGAAAAGACCTACGGCATAAAGCCGAAATTTATAAGAGAATACAGAAAAAACTATAAAAAATATCTTGAATTAAAAACCAAATATAAAAAACTGCTAAACTGATACTTTTTTTGGAAAAATGAGGAATTATAAGGATAAAATAATAGCGGTTTTGATATTGTTGAATAATACCAACTGTGATACAATTATCATAGTTGGTATTGTATGTTTTTACACAAAATAATTGATTACTTTTTAAATCATTATAGTAGTCGGTTATGATGTATAGTCAATAAATCATTTTAGATTGGCGAGGCGGTTGTAAAAACAGTACAAAAGATTGGAAAAGAGGATTAAAAAGAAAGGAAGAGAGGAAAATGAAAAAAATAACAAAAAAGACTTTGTCTGCGGTTGTTACGGCTGCAATGATACTTTCGAACCTTACGGCTTTAAGTGTCAGTGCCGACGCAGCTACATATGCAGACTGGACGCCGAGAGAGAAGAATGCCAATGTGTGGGGTGATTATGCACGTGCGGATTATACACCCAAAGAGAATGTAATAAAAGTAACCACAAGAACGGATGAACAGACGAGATGGACAATTGATAAATATGAAGCATTAGTCGATATTACAGAACCGGGAGACCATCAGGCATTTACCGGAGCAAGACATTTGCAAGATGCATATA
>JAXEIW010000028.1:0-21584 GCA_034101885.1 Clostridia bacterium
TTTGCTCCCAAAATATTTATTTCAGCAGACTTTATCAATGCGAACTGTGTAAAATCTTCGATTTTACATGAAAAATTTTGACAACAGTCATAATTTTTCTAAATGCGATTGAAAATCGCATTTATTCAGTGAGCATTATTTGCAATCTATTTCTCCGTTTAATATAATACATCCCTTTACGCTCCCGTAATTTGAAAGGATTATGGCTCTTGAACACTTTGAGTAATTATCGTAATCTTTTATTGCGTTTTCGGGTGCTGTTCGAGTCGGAATTACCGATTCGTTATAATTTACATATGTAATTTGCGCTTGATTCAAAACATAGCTTTCGGTTGCGGTCTTTTCATTTCCGTCCCTTGACGAATCATAGCCCTTATTGGGTAAATCCTGTGTTGTTACAGTGATTATTCCGTCTTTATAACTCTTGACATATCCGTACATTATTCTCATACCCGTATTTTGAGTATACATATCATATGACAGCTTTCCGTTATGCGTAACATTATACGGTATCGGAGGTAACTTTGACTCCGCTCCGGCTATCGGCGCATATCCGTCCGATGCGCAAAGCCATCCCTTTACTCCGCTTCTTCCTATTGAATTTTCCGCTCCCTTGTCTACTTCTGCATTCGCGTCATATATCATTTCAATGTAATCAACATAACCGTATCCATCCTTTGTATATCTAATCACATCACCCTTTTGAACAGTATATGTTTCGGAATACGCATCTCTGAACGGTGATTTTACATTATTTATCAAATCGTCCGATACCTTGACCTTTATGGTTGAAAGATTCGCCGCGTTCGTTTCAAGTCCCGTTATTACATAACACGCTTCATCTTCATCATCGCACATCTGGGTTATATCGGAAACTACCATTGCAGGTGTGTTTTCATTAAAGTTTTTTTGCGCCGCTTTTGAAGTTACAAAATACTTGCTGACCATTGACTTCGGATCTGTTCCGTATGCTTCAAATTTGTGAGTTGTGCTGTTTTTGAAAGTTGCGGAAACGCTTAAAATGGAATATCCGCTCGTATAATCTGTGTCCTCCGGAACAGACATAATAACAGAGGAGGAATTCCAGAAAATATTTCCTCCAAAGGAAACACCGTTACAAAATATACCTTCTTTTGACGCTGTCTTAAATAGTCTGTCATTTGTTTTTGCTTTTTCACTGCTTGGAAGGGGCATTTCTATCTGCGCTATTTTACCGTCATAAAGCTTAATTCTTAGCAATCCCTTATATGATTTGATGTTTTCAAACACAATACTTGCCTTAAGGTTTGAAACATCATCGTTTTCATCGTAATATTTAACCTTATCTCTTAACTGATAATCAAGCAAATCACCGTTTTGCGTATAAACCTTCATTGTATACGCTTCATCTTCCGACTCCTCATCATAATACAGCTTTCTGCAATATGCCGCAATCCAGTCCGTTATACCCGAAGGCTTCTCAATCCATGCTATATAACCGACAGAATTGAAATATACATCATACGCCACTCCGATAATAAGCTCTTCTGCCACATAGCTTGTATAAAAAGACTTACAAACCGTATAAGCCTGTTCGTCGGTCTTTATCTTATTTTCCTCAGCGTCTTTACCCTTTAAGGTTATCTGTGTCTTTTTGGAATTTGATATAATAATTTTTATTATATTGGTATTTTTTGAAATATCTATCACGGAACTTGCATTAATGTCATACAATGATTTTTTATTTCCCTCATAGTCGATTATGGTCACATATTCAAAATCATCAAGGCATATTTCCGAATCCTCCTTTGAAGGAACATTTTTTATATAGATTGTGTTTGACGCTTTGTCCGTATTTGTTACCAATGTACTGTTATATCCCTCTATAACAATTAAATCGTACCCCGAGCTTGAACGTGCCCTTAATACATTTACCGTACCGAAATCAAAATCAAACTTGTCCTCTGTAAAGCTTGATTCTGCCATTCCGTTTACTATCATGTTATAGCCATCGGTAAGATTTATTCTTTTTGATCGTCCGCTCTTATCATCATAGCTTACGGAATTTTTAGTCAAGCCTTCAAAATCATCAATGTCAAAGCTTACACATCCGTTTTGCTTGATTTTTGCCGCATAAACCGCTTCTCCCGGTTCACTGCTTTCATCATTGGTATAATAGCAGCTTACCTCATAGCCGAGATAATTTCTTATATAATCATGATCTTCATCGGTATGTATAACGGTATCATCAATTTTTATATACTCTTTACCTATATCGCTTGCGGAAATAAGGCTTGAAATGCCGTTATCCAAAAGTCTGCCCCTCACTATATTCAATCCCAGAATCATTGATAAAAAGGTCTTGTTTTCGTCATAGGTAACTGTGAATTTTCCGCCGCTGTTTTCTGTCTGCGGCAGCTCAACGTCAAAACATTTATATAAAAACCGCAAAAATTCATCGTATGTCAAAATATCGTCATCTTTTTTCGGCATATTGATTTTCAGCTGTGATGCAAGTGCGGTATAACCTCCCTTTGCCTGTGCAATCCTTTCAAATCCCATAAAATCAAGTATGATTTCACAAGCATCACTATATGTGACAACCTCATCAACATTAAAGGAGCCGTCCAAATTTCCCTTCATCATTCCGTAGGTCGAAACAAAGGTTACCGCCTCATAATACGGATTGTTTTCCTGAACGTCACCGTATTCCGAAACCTTAGGTTCTTTCGGTATTTTCAGATCCTGTGACAGCTCGCCGAAAAAATCATCCTCCCATTTGTTTTCATTAAAATTACTTACTTCAACATCTCCGAACTTTGAAATATTGTATATAATCTGTGCGACATCCCCTCTTGTAATCTGACCTGTCATTATATCATCGGCAACAGAATCGATAAGTCCGAGTCCATGTATTACCATTGCCGCGTCGGACATAACATATTGAGTTGAATCATCTGCCTGTATAGTCGGCATAACCGCAGCATACAAAACAAATACAGAGGCTGCTGCAATTGCCGTAAATTTTTTTAACATCTTAATCCTCCATTCCGCCGCTTCGCAGCGGCACAAAAACTATAACGTAAAAGTAAAGTAAACAGACTGAGTTTTTGTAAAAAACCTTGCACTTTGTGTTGGTTGTCGACTCCCGACATCCAACACAAACAGTCAGTCAATCAATGTCGTGATCCTAAAAATAGCATTTTGATGCTGTTTTTTAGGTGTGAAATTGAAAATTTCACACAAACGGTTTGGCAAAACCATTTGTTCAGCAGACATTATTTTAACAGCTTATAAACAATACTTGCCGCCTCTGCACGGGTTATAAACCCGTTTGGAGCAAAAGTATTATCCGGATAACCCGAAATAATTCCCTTATTTACAAAACTGCCTACGGCATCTTTTGCGTATTCGGCTATCTCACTGCTGTCCTCAAAACTCAAAATTCCGTCATAGCTTTCCTTGTTGTCCATTGCCCGGTAAAGCATAGTAACAAAATCCTGTCTTGTAATATTCATTCCGATTCCAAAGCTGTTTTCCGATACGCCGTTTACTATGCCTTTGTTTACGGCAGTAATAATATACTTTGCATACCACGCCTCCGAATCAACATCTTCAAAATCTGTATTTGCATCTTCCGTATTTATTAATTGATTCATTTCACATATTATTTTTACTGCCTGTTCTCTCGTGAGCCTATCTTGCGGAGCGAATTTATTGTCCCCAACGCCTGTCATTATTCCTTTTTCGTTTAATGACATAATTGCTTCTTCTGCCCATGCTGCCTCTGAAAGGTCGGCAAAAACCGAATTCGGATTCGTTATATTTTGCTCGTTATCGGAATTTGAATTGCCGGTTCCGACACTTATTCCGCTCTTTGACGCACTCGTTCCTCTACCCGGAGAGGTTGACGAACCGCCGTCTCCGTTTCCTCCCACCTTTAGTGTATCCTCTGCATAGCTTTCCATTTTAGATGCAAAATTGTCATATGTAAGTGTTTTGTCCGTTATAAGCTTTGAATTTACCGTTGCTCTTTTACTTTCCGACAAAGCCATATACTTTGGTAAATTAAGCTCGGCAAGCCCGACATTATCCTTTGTAAATAACGTGTTTATATGTCCTGTTCCTCCGGCATTAACATCATTTGAAATACCAACATATAACACAAGCTTTGCGTATTCCTTTCTCAAGTCCTCGATTTCTCCGTAATTTTTACCTGTAATATTATTCTGAACATAACTCTTTCCTGTACTGTTTAAAACATTATTATAACATTCAAGCACCGTCGATTTTTCATCCAACTTAAGCAAATCGTTTCTGAGAATTTCATTATTTTCAAATATTGCCGCCTTTTTTGAGTTATTGTAACAGCTTATCAACGCATATTCATTGATTATTCTGTTTAATCTTTCTATTTCGCGAACAACGATTGTCGTATCTTCATTATCTAAATCAAAGCTGCCTTCCGTCTTTAATTTTTCATAAACCTTTTTACCGACCTCGTCTATATCCGAGTTTATTAAAATCTGCGTATTTATTCCCAAAACCTTTCTCGAATACTCATCGGAAAGAACGGCTTTGATTTTTGTTTCATCCGAAGATATTATTTCCTTTGCCTTTGCCGTTTTTTCGCTTATGGGAGCAACGGCAACCGACTCGGTTTTATCTCCGAAATATACGTCGTACTCCTTATAGCTTTCACAGGGTATACGAAAACTTTTTTTATAGTTTCCCTTTTCATCCGATGTTACCTCACCCTGATAAACTATAAATTGTCCCGGATTTGTTTCGGCTTCTTCGGGAGAAACTCCGCTTTCCAAAACAAGAATATTAAGAGTTTCGTCAGGTGATGTCGTTTTTCCCTCAACCGTAATAACTGAATTTATCATGTCTTCAATTCTGACATTTTCGGCATGGACGCCGCCGGCTGTAAAAACAGCCGCGGCACATAGCAGTAATCCGATTTTTTTCAACATATTCGTCAATCCTTTCAAAATGTAACTTTTCATCAATATAATGCTCACTGAATCAATATCCGATAAATGGCGAGATGCGCCGTCTATTTTTCATTTCTTTTCTCTTTCTGCTCTTTGAAGTGTGAAAAAGAAGCAAGCAGATTGCCGCTTTGAGGGACGCTGTCGTACTAAATGTACTTCAAGTCCCGAAAAGGGGTGAGATGCGCCGCTTATTTTTCACACAGCTATTCGAAAAGTTTTGAGCAAGCATTATATGCCGCCTCGTCATTATCGGCGAGTCCGAATTTATCACAAATAAATATAAGTTTTGTAGCCTCGTCCCAATGACACTGCTTGCCGAGAGCATCGGAAATTGCTCTTATCGGAACAAGCGTTGTATCGTCGCACAGAACAGCAGGCTGATCCACAGTGAATTTTTGTCCGTTTACGGTGTATTCCGAGGAATCTATGGAAAATTCTATTTTTGTATCTTTTTTTATGATTACAGCTTTCTTTTCCTCCTGAACCCACTCAACATCACAGTTAAACGCTTCGGACACAAATCTCAAAGGAACAAGTGTTCTTCCGTTTTCTATAACGGGAGCCTTTGCAAGCTCAAGCTCCATCATATTTTTGTATGCCTTATTTATATCGGGTTTCAGAAGCAATACATTACTGTTCTTTTCATATACAAATCCGGTAATCTCTTTTAGCTGTTCGGTTGACGGTTCAATCTTTATTGCCGATACCGGAATAACTCCGTCGCCTTCAGATGAAACGGTAAATTTCATCTCGCCTCTTTTACCGTCAATACCCATAATAAGAATTGTTCCCAAATCAACCCAGCCTTTTTCACCTCTTGTAAAGTCTACAGGTATTTTATATTCTGTATCACCCGATATGCCTCCGCCCGACTTAATTGTAATTTTAGCGTTGTCATCACCCTTTTCAACAGGTGTATGATAATATGAAATTTTATAATATCCCACATCATACCATGCATTCCATACCGCATTTGCGGCTTTTCCGTCAGAAATCAATACAGCCTTGTCATTATATCCCTTTATTGTTCCGGTTGCAAAATTACCGTCCGTTACCAAAGCAGGATCTTCATTATCCTTTATAATAAAGTTTTTCTCTTTAAAAAATTCGGGATCAGGCTCATAAAAACCTTCCTTAATTTCGGTAGGTGCCGCCAATTCAAAGGTCATATCCTTCCACGGATTTATAACAAGAGTTCCTCCCTGATGAAGTGCTTCGGAATTATCAAAGTGATGAATAATCTCCTCACCGTCAATTTTCAGCATATATTCAACTCCGCCGGGTACATCTGCCGCCGTAATTTCCCAATCATGCCATTCGTTGGTTGTTATCGGTCCCTTATTTATATCGTTGGGTGCGGTTTCTTTAACCTTTGCACCCTTTTGAAATTCTATCGCGTCAGCCTTCAAAACTATCGTATAAGCCTGTGTGGCATAGCATTTGCTGTGAGGGGAGGTATTTCTTACCGAAATCATAGAATACCCGTCCTTTATTCCGTTAAGCTTCATTCTGAAACGATATACAGCCTCCGACTGAGATATTTCTCCGTTATATGAAACATGAGCGTCGGTTCCGGCATTGAGCGGAGCTACAGAACATACACCGTCCGAATAGGAAACAGCCGCACTGCCGTTTTGCACCGCCAGAGAATCAGCACTTGTAAACTCAAGATTTTTATACCCCTGATACCTATATCCGTCAAGGTCTTTGCTGAAGCTGTCAAGTCTTTTTGCCGCCTCGTCAATGTTCTCCTGAGAATTGAAGCTTTTTGAATACTCCGCTTTTGCTCTGTCTATTTCCTCTTTATACGCGTCTGTTGCCTCCGGCTTATATTCTCCCAAAACCGGCATTTCGGAAACTTCTATTTCAGAGCATTTTTCCTCAGCCTTCTTTATAACATTCTTTAATTCGGTTTTAATAATATTATCATAGGTTGCTATGGTCATAAGATACGGAGTTTCACTTGATTTCCATTCATTTGAAAACTTTCTTGAAATATTTTTTGCGCTCACATTCCAATAATAGCTTTTCCCGTTTTCAAGTCCCTCTATCTTGACTATGGTATTCATAGTTCTTCCTTCGGCAACAATATTTTTCATTTCGGGATCGGTTGCTACCTGATATGAATACTCATCGGCGTCTTGTGCACTTTCCCATGCAATTATGGCGTCATTTCTCTGAACATTCTCTGCGCCGTTCCTCGGATAAATCTTATAAAACGGTTTTGTCGGCTTTTCAAGCTTTAATACTTCCTCCTGAATACCCATTCTGTCCATATCCCAGTTATTTTCATTGAGTATCTTGTCGGAAATACCGTATTTTTCTATTGCAGACATTTTTACGCGGTAATCCATATTTTCCGGATCCACAAATATGTCATAATCATCAACAGCAACATTATCTTTGATGGTATTGTTGTATTCAGCCTCATAAAGGAATTCCGGATAGGAACTGTTTTTTACACAATCAACCGCCAGATTACCGACAAGATACTGATTTCTCGGCAGAATATAATCATTATCCTTTTTAATATCCTCCATGATTTTATCATAGGAAGAATACTTTGAAGACCATTCCGGGAAGCTTGTGTCAAATTTTTGTGAATTATTAAACAATTGTTTTAGCGTTGTTCCCCATGATCCCGTTCCCGAAAATACATTCGGCACATCACGGTAACTGTAGACATTTCCGGACGTTGAGCAAATATTTGTATTATATGTAAGTCTTGTATCACGGCTTCCCGGCGATGCTCCCGATACGGTACCCGTCTTTTTGCCCATGTATACAATGTTCCAGCTTACATCACAGCCCGATGACCAGTCGTCAAAACCGATTGCGTGACTTCCCAGTCCGCTTGTATAATCAAACATTACGTTATCATGAATAAAATTATACTGAATTTTATTTCCCTGATACAAAAAGCTTCTTCCGGTATAGATAACCGCCGCATCCGCCTGATTTCTGATGCTGTTGAAAATCTCGTTATTTGTTATTTCACATTCCTGACTGTAATATGAAATAGGATAATTTTCAATATTATGCATCATATTGTATTTACATTTGTTTCCGCAGCCGCCTATATACACAGCCCCGTCGCTGTTTCCTCCTCCCTCCATACCTGTTTTATAGAAAAGCGAATTTGAAACCTCATTATTGGCGTGGGTAAGCGTTGTGCCGTCCCCTCCGTTCAAAGTAACTCCGCGCTTTGATGTCATAAGATATTTACATCCGCTTATAAGATTGTTTTTTCCGTTTACGATAGTACCAACTCCGCCTATATTCTTAAATTCACAACTCTTTATTATAATATTTTCACAATTTCCATCCATTGTGATACCGTTTGCCGCATTCTCATGAAATTTAACACCGTCAATCGTAAGGTTCGAAACACCCTTCATTGTTATAAATTCACTGTTCAAAGCGGCTATGGTAAGGCTGTCTTCACCCTTTCTCAAACCGTGACTCGGATAGTAATAGAAATAACAGTTTCTCTTATCTATATACCACTCGCCCGGCATATCAAGTTCTTCCAAAAGATTTAATATCTGAAAACGTCCTCCCTTTCTCGGTGTTCCCATTGAATATTTTGCAAATCTCAACGTGTGATCGTTTGTATTAATTTCTCCAACCTGCCGCCAATCTCTTGCGTATTCGGCAGATATATATCCCTGAACCTGTGCGTCTTCGGCTTTTGCCCATTTTTCAAGATTCGCCAGATTCGGAATCTCAATTATATCTCCGTTGCCTGCCTGTGAATAGTTGGGATAACGTCCTCCCTCTTTGACAATACTTTGTATTTTCAGCCATCCCACATTCGGATATTTGGCAAGATTTTGTTTTTCTCCGTTTAAATAAACACCGAGAATCGATGGATACTCATATACCGCTTTCTGTGTATTGGATATAAAATCAACCATATCCGAGGTAAACCCGAATTGTTTTAAATCTATATATCCCACACATTCCTGCATTCCGTCGGCAAGCTTTGACAGCGTATCGGGATCTGTAATGGGTTTGAATTTTGAAAAATCTATCTCCTTTGAACCGAGAAATATTACATCCCCGTCACCTGCCGCCTCATAGATTACTCTGTGACCATTTCTTCCCGAATCGACACTTGTAAATTCTATTGTTTTATCACGGTAATATTTTCCGCCGTGAATTTTAACCACAACATCGGAGTCCATCGATTTCAGATTTCTGATAACATTCTGAACCGTTTCAATGCTGTCATAAGGATTTTGCTCACTTCCGTCACCGTTCTTTTTACCGGTTGTGCTGATGTGATATACCGTTATGTCACTGTTCTCTGCAAATGCAACGACTGCACACGACATTAAAAGCTGTATCAGTACAATAAAAAACGCAGTTATCTTCTTTATCAATAATCTCACTCCTGTTCTATTTTCTCAATTCCAGTTTTCCGGTAAGCGGTCTCATAGCTCCCGAATTATCCCAAATATATACGCTTACTGTACAGTCCTCCGAAGTGCTTTCTCCAAAGCTGTCGGAAATAATATACATCTTATCCTCCGAACTCTCCGGTATGACAATCTCCGCAGACGCTGTTTTTATAAGCTTCGAATCCTTCGAATACAAGCAAACGTATACCTTGGAATTAATATCAACGCTTTCAATATTGTCAATATCAAGCTCTATTACAAAATCAGAACCGTCAAAGCCTGCATATGTTCCGTCTTTTCCCTTTAAGGCTGAAAGATTGACCTTTATATCATTATTACCCGTCGTAAAGGTGAAGATTTTTGATGCATTCCACTGCTTTGCATTCTGTCTTGACAAGTTGTGCGCGCGCACCGTCCAGTAATATGTTTTATTCTTTTCAAGTCCCGTAATCTGCACACACTCATCAAAGCTTTCACCCTGTTTGACAATATTTGTCATTTCATCGTCCAAAGCAACAATATATGTATACTTATCGGCAAAATCTGCCTGTTCCCATTTAAGGGTAACCGTTCCCGGTTCAACTTTAGCCTTATTACTCGGATAAATCAGCGAAAATTCCGAATCGGTCACACTTCTCTTCACGGTGTTTCCTATAGCCTCTATATCAAAATTATTTTCATCGAGAAGCTCCGCCGAAAAACCGTATTCTTCCTTTGCTGCCGCTGTGAGTCTTAAATCCTGATTATCATAATCAACAAACATACTCTTAACCTTTTCTTCTTCTATCAAATCATATATCGAGTTATCGGCTTCTACCTGCTCCTCATACCACTTATATATTTGATACGGAGTTCTTGCTATATCTCCGAAAATACTGTTATTCTTATAAGAAGCGGCTTCCTTACCCACTCCCAACACAACGTTGGAATTTGTATTTATCATTAAATTTGAATCCACTACCGCATTTTTGGGAATAAACAATCCGTATTTTGTAGGATTTCCCTCCTCGTCCGTTTCGGTTACAAGCTCATTATACAACTGATGCACCTGTGGGAATCTGTCAATCCATGGCGATTCACCATGCGGTATTTTCATAAGCTCCTGCAACCCGTTTTTGGCAAACGGCGTAAGAGTTCCCTCTTCTCCGAAGCCTGCCGACCAGTAATAAGATGTCCAATCACTAAAAATAACTTCCTTTCCTCCTATTACGGTGTTTGCCGTAAATTCATTGTCACGGCCCGAAGATAAAAGCGCTCTGTTTTCGCTGTTTCCTATCTTGAAAATATTATATTTTGCGGTCTGTCCGCTTAGTAGATTATCCCAGTACAGTGAATTGTTCACCGCTGTTGAACCCGTATAATTATCGTTCGGAATCTGCGCGTCATGGAAATAGTTATATAAAAACTCATTTCCGTAGCTTACAAATTTTCCCTGACTGTATAACAAGCCGGAATCCTTTGTTTCTATAGTCCCGTTATAAAATTCATTGTTTGTTATGCGCAGGTCTGTACCGGGGAATGCCAGCAGCGAGCCGTCCGAACGATGAAAAACATTGTTTGACATTGTGTTTCCCACACCGCCTATTGAATTTCCCGCCGAGTGAGGCGATTGATATTCCGAAAGACTGTATGTATAATTGTTCACTGCCTTTGTGTTACCGGGAGTTAAGGAATTAAGATCCCCTCCCGAAATCGAAATGCCGGCACCGCCCATATTATATACATCACAGCCCGATATTTCACAGTTGTATCCCGAAAGCCTTAAGCCGCTGCCAACGCAGTTGTCAACAACAAGGTTTTTAAATCCAACATTATTCGCATTCAAAGCGCTTACCGCATATGTGGCAATGTTGGCACCGTTGGAATCTGTAGTTATGCCGGAATTTTTAAACTCAATATTCTCTATATTCACATAGCTTACATTATTAAGTTCAAAAAAGCTTCCGGAATATGCCGAAATTTCAATATCGTCACTGTATGTAATATTTTTCGGTGGATAAAAATACAAATTTCCGTTTTCCGAATCCGTATAAAATTCTCCCGGCATATCAAGCTCTTCCAGTGCGTTAATAATTCTGTATTTTCCACTTTGATTAAGTGACGGATTGTTATTCAGCGTTACGGTATTATTATCGGTATCCACCGTAAATTTATGTGACTGACGATAATACGGAACTTCAATATACCCTTGAATGTATGCATTTTTGGCGCTCTGCCATTTATGTGCTTTGTCCTGTCCGACAGAAAATCCGTTTTTATCTTCATTCAATTCCCCTACCGCGCTGTAACCGGCATTAGGCCATTGAGCAATATTTTGTTTTTTGCCGTTAAAATACAATTCCGAAGGTGCGGTCATTTTTGTCGCTTTGTTGTATTTAATATTAAGCACATCGGCATTGATTCCAACGGACGGAAGATTTATTACTCTCACCTTATCTCTTGCGCAGTCAGGAATTATATTTAATACATCATTATCCGTCACTTTTTTAAAGCTTGAATATGGCAGCGCTTGCGCACCGGAAAATACTGCCTTTTCTCCCTCTGCCGCTTTATAGGTAATTCTACCCGTTTCGCTTCCGGAATTTTCGCTGTTCAGCTTAATGGGAGAAGTTATTTTATATGTCCCTTCTCTTAGAATTATTTCTATGTTTCCCACCGGATTTTCGGCTTTATATGCTTTTGCAAGCTCTGATGCCTTTGATACCGTTTTTAAGGGTTTTTCCGCACTTCCGACATACGAATCACTGCCTGTATTGCTTACATAAATTTTATAAGCGTCACCTAAGACCTCATATTCGCTTTGCGCTCCGTCCGTTACTTTTAACAAATAACTTTTCCCATCCTCAAAGGAGGTTTTAAAGGTATAGCTGTATTCACCGTTCTCCGGATGTGCCATTCCTATGCTTTTGTACGGATTGTTTTCATTTGACACGTTTTCAAGACTGTCTGTATTCAAGCCTTCCTTTAAAAGAGCTATTGAAACAAAATTATCCGATTGTCCGTTTACATTTACTGTCCCTGTTTGTTTGTCGTAGGTTACACCGTCCACAAAAGCCGCATTTGCCGTTGTGGAAAAAATAATGTTTACTGCCGTAATTGCAGATATAATTTTATTAATTTTCTTCATATGAATCTCCATTCGCCGCCAATAAAGTAAGTCCGATATATATACTGCAAATGTGCGGTATCTATTTTATATAACTCACTTTGTAAATCTTTCTATAACATTTCCGAATCTGAAAACATAGTTTGAATCGGTTGCTTCATTCACAACAACTATAACCTTGTGTTCCTTACCGTCATTTGGCAGGGACACAAAACCTCCCTGATAGTTCATGCCGTGAATGGAAGAATAACAGCTGACCGAACCCTTTTCAACCATATCTATATACACTTTTGCACCGCTGCCTGCCGACGCGGACGGAAAATTAATGCAAAAAGCTTCTGCTTTTGTCATAAATCCGAACGCCGATGCCTGCTTAAGCGACTGTCTTATTCCATGCTCGAAGTACGGGAAATAATAGTGCTTTGAATTTATGGAAACTCCGCTTGATGTATCGGTAAACGGATTATCTGCCGTATAAACCGACCATTCTCCGCTGTACTTCATCCTTGGATCGTTTACATCAATATAATTATAAACTGCGTCAACTATAGTTTTATTTTCTTTACAGAAAACCGGCTTTTCCTCCGGTCTTGTAAGACAGCCTTCAAAATCTTCATTAAACGCCTTTAATATTGCCTCGGCGTATTTTGTATAACCGCCGTGAACGTCAAATCCCGCTCCCGACTTGTTATACATCGTTTTCAGATAATCTGTAAAGGTTTCATAACCCTTTTCGTCCTTTATCTTCTCATAATCCTCCTGCATATAATCATATATATTTATTGATTTCAGACCATAATAATTTGCAATCTGTTCTTTCCATTTAACTCCCTGTTCCCATTTTTCATAATCGGCAGAGTCCTTTTCATAAGGAAACGGCGCATACAGGAATATTACAACAGGCTTTGATTCAAGTCTTGCGCACATTCTTACCATAGACTCCATATAAATTTTTGAATTTGCTTCACTTGCTCCGTTGTCATTTACCGCAAATTCTATGAATACCATATCAGGATTGAATACTCCAACATCATGCATAAATCTTGCAGCGCCGTAGCTCGATCCGGTTCCTCCCTTTCCGGAATTAATGTACTCTATTTTTTTATCCGGCATTTTTTCCCCGAGCATTTTTGTGGTTTCGGTTATCCAGTGGGCGCCTCCTTCTGTAAGAGATCCTCCGATAAATGCAACCGTATATGCGTTTTCATCCTTTGATATTTCCGACTGTGCCAAAGAATACGGATCTATATCTCCGCCCAATTTATCCTTATATATATCTGCCGAAACAAGTCTTAAAGCCAAAACAACAGCTTGCTCGATTGTTGTGTTTGCATAGCCCGACTCTGCCTGTTCATCGGTTATGTTTTTCGGTGCAAAAAGATTATCGCCTATGCCGTTTATAATTTTATTGTCCGACATAAAGTATACCGCAGGCTTTGCCCAATCGGAAATAGCGTCATCATCATCAAACAGTTTTTCGCCGTATTCATAACTGAAAGTATCGGATATTTTTCCCGTCATTACCTTTTCATAAATTCTTGCAAGCATTGTCGCCGCCTGTTCCCTGTTTAAAAACTCTTCCGGTGCAAATTTGCTTTCCGATATACCCTTTATTATTCCTGTATTGTATGCTTTTAAAATATCGGCGTTATCGGTGTCGGAAAAGGGATTTTCAGCCGGCATTTCAGCCTTGCTTTTTGAAATATTTTCATAGGCTCTTAAGCTGACCGCCGCAAACTCTCCTCTTGTTATCTTTTTTGTCATATCCGCGTCTTTTATTTCATCGGGAACTATCCCGGCTTCAATAGCCGCAGTTACGTCTTTTTCAGCCCAATCGGAAATGTTTTGCGCATTCGTTGAAAAAGCAAAACCCAAAATGCTTAAAACCGCAATTAATGCTGTGAATTTTTTCATAAATATAATAATCCTCCATTCTGCCGTTCTGCGGCCGCACACGGTATCAGTTTTAATTTTTAATATTTTGAGAATAAATTGTCCTGCGCGAGGAAAGAGAATCCCACACATACAATCTTATCATGTATTTTTCGCCGTCGGACGGAATGGTAAATTCATGTTCAAATCCGTCTTCATCACCAATTCCAAGCACCATTGCCTTTCCGTAAGCCTCTGTCATCTCATCGTAATTATCATTTATCTTTAAAAGTGACACAGTGACAATCATTTTCTTCGGTTCTTCTATTTTGTTATTTTTAAATCGCACCTTTGCATTAATTTTGCCGCTGTAATCCTTAATTGACGTTATTAGCTCTCCGTTTTGATTTGTAAGTATCAGTCCGTCATTTTCAAAAGCCTCAACATCGGTTGTAAAGGTCAGCGGAGGGAAATAATAATGTTTTTCATCTCCCGACAGCATGACGTTTGCACTGACTTTAACTGTATATTCCGTACCGTATTTCAAGCCGTTGTCAGGCTTTATAACAATGGTATTTCCGTCTGCCGCAAGGGTATATGAAGAAAGTTTTTTTCCTCCCTCGCTCACCGTTATGTTACTTGCGGTCACCGTTGATGTGTTAATATTACCCGAAAATGTCAATTTTATATCCTGATTTACCGACGCCGCCGTTTCTCCGTTTTTTATGTTTGACGTAAAGCTTCCTTCGCCTTCGCACGGATATTCCACTATCAGAGATTTTCTTGACGTTTTATCTATTACATACGATCCCTGACCTCTTTCATTTTTCAGATAGAAAGATATGTAATTATTTTCACAGTTTTTAACAATATCCGTAACATCTAAAGATAATGTACCGTAATTGCCCATATCGGTTTTGGTTGTTGTGCCGATAACAGGCTCTTTCCAAAGGTCGTTTGAATATGTTATATCGGACAAATTCCAATCCCCATAATAAGGGCCCACATCAGTTGTATATTCCAATTCCGGTTTATATTTATACCATGTGGAAAATGACTGAAGGGTATCATACTCAAGTCTTACCGAACGAACCTTTGATTTATCAATATTTGAAATATCAAATTTAAACAAAGCTCTCTCTACATTATAAGAGCCCAAAGAAACATAATTATTTCCGCTTAATTTTGCCGGGCTTGTTGTACCTACCACATAATCAACATTCGTCAATTCTTCGGTATAACCTTCTTCATAAAGATATGCGTGTTTTCTGTTATAGTTATCAACCGCCTGACTTAATTTTTCCTTAATCTCCGATATTGAATTGTAATTTTTCTCTGACAAAATTTCTTCGTTTATCTCTGTTTTATCGGAAATTTCATTGTATTGGATCACGGCATCCGAATCAATATATTTTAAAATAAGCTCTTCAATGTTTGTTTCATCGGCAGCATTAAACAACGAAACATGATACTCATCATATGCCGCATTCAAATTCTCTGCGACCTCGTCAAGAGATTTATAATCTTTTTTCGAAAGAATTACATTTTCGATAATCGTTTTATCTTCCGCTTTGTTATATTCGTTCAAAATATCTTCCCCATCCGCTGTCTTATAGTCGGCAAGATATTTATTTAGAAGCCCTCCGATATTTTCTTTTGTTGCGTTATTAAAATTCTGATAATCGGGTATCGCTCCTACAACAATTTTTACGCTCGATTTTACAACACAGACATTTGCGCCTTCATCTTCTATATAAAATGAGTAATTTACAACTCCGCTTTCATTGTCGGATAATACCTTTGACAAGCTGTCTTTAATATCAAAGCTTACCGATTTGTTTTCATTTTTAACCATTCCTATTGTTGTATAAACCCAGTTTTCCGTATCTCCGTAGGTGGTTGAATACTTTGTGGCAGTTCTTCCGTCCCAGCCATCGCCGATTTCATCCAGTCCGAAAGAATATTCATTTTCTGTTTCTTCGGAAAGGTCAAATTTAAGCTCTGCACTGTAAATACCGTCGGGATCTATATCTTTTGTTTCAAATCTGCAAAGTACATACTTTCCGGCAGCAATTACAGTTGAATCGTTGAATGCAGAACCGTTTACGGCATTTTTATCCACTGTTCTCGACGTTTTTAATACAAACTCCTGAGTATTCTCCTCCGCTTTAACCGGCATAACGGCAAACGCTGCGGCGACGGCAAAAGCTGTTGTAATACTTGTGATTTTAGAAAATAGCATACTTACCTCCCTGTTTAATGCCGGGGCAAGCCCCTTATAATCTTATATTGTCTTTAATAAGTTTAACGTGAAAAACAAGCGGCTCATCTCACCACTTTTTGCTCGGGGCGGTACACTCGTACAGCACCGCTCGCCGCAAAGCGGCAATCTGCTTGCTTCTTTTTCACGTTGCATTTGTGCCGCCGCATGGCGGCGGAATAAAGATTAACGTGAAAAATAAGTTTACTTCTTTTCCTCGTTATGGTTTTTGGTATCATTAACGTGCGGCACCTTTTCGGTGCCGTACGTTAAATTTTAAATTATTTTGAATAGATTTTTTCCGCTTTGCAGTACGGTTTCATTGTTTTAAATCCGTCCCATACATAAACCTTTATATTATCCACATTTTCATTTTTTGTAAGTGTAAAGCTGAGAGTTGATTTAACACCAACAACCGGATCTCCGTTGTCATTGTAGTACGTTCTCGGCACTTCAATATCTGCGACGCCTCCGTCGGTTACTATATAGGATTCAATCATTTCATTGTCCTGCGTATATGAAGCAACTACTATATTTGCCAAATCCGAATATATATCCTCATCAGGATTTTCCTCGGCAAAGTTATATACAGTAAAGCTTCCGGTAAATCCTGTATCACTCGGTGTAACGGTCACATCGGAAATCTTCATGCTTCCGTTCTTGCCTGCATTTGCGATTGCCGTTTCAAGCTCGGCAAGACTTGAATAATCTGTTCCGTATATTTCAATAAGAGCTACAGTTTCATTATACTTTATTTCTTTTATTTTTGCAAGATTATATATAAATTCTCCCAAAGCTTCACGGTTTGATTTTACTTCGTTATATTTTTTAAACAACTCGTAATCATTGATATATTCTATTTCAATGCTGTAGGAACAATCTTTACTAATTACATAGAAGTTTTTATTGTCTGCGTTGCTTCCGTTTTGGCCTTTCTTTGAAAGTCTGTACGATATATTTCCGTTTTCATCTGCTCTGCTTGACTTAAAGCTGTCGGTAACATCGGCGGTCATCACAGCATATGTGCCCTTATCCTCCGCATATGCCTCTGCGACATTTTCTTCAAAGGTATTGTTTGCCTTGTAGTCAGCATAGGTAGAGGTATTTGTCCATGCTGAGGTTGCCGCGTCTATCTGCGTTGTATAGTCCCCCTCCGGCTTATATGTATACCAGTTTGAAAAACTCGGTAATACATTGTATTTCAGCTCTGCTTTCTTAACATAATCTGTATTGATTCCCGAAATATTGAATTTCAGTAATGCGTTAACCGCTCCAATAAGTTCACCGTTGCCAGGATTTGAATTGTACATTCCCATGTTTGCATAATCGTTGATTAAATCACTGTAATGTTTATTTGCATCTCCGTCAACACTTGCTTTCCATGCATTGTCAACCTTTGCATATTCGATATTTGACAAAGCCTTTGTAATTCCTGCCTCATCCTCAAAAGACGGATTCTGAATATAGGCGTTATATGCATTTTCAAATGCCGATACAAATTTGTCCATACCTGCGTATGTCTTTCCCATGACATTTGACGCAACGGTTGATTTATTATTCAGCTTATTATATTTTTTTATTATATCGTAATCAATCACTCCGCTATTTACAATATTATCAAATTCCTTCGTTGTACTTGCGGCGGCAATCCTTTCAAGCAGCTCACTGTCGTTCAGATATTCTATATTTAATGTAAATACCGTATCTTTAGTCACCATATATGATGATTGTTCAATTTCGCTGACTACCGCTTTTGATAATCTGTATGAAACGTTGCCGTCACTGTCAATATCGGTTCTTGATTTAAGGTTATCGGTTACATCAGCATACATCTTTGCGGAAACAAGATTATATTTAACATTATCCTTTGTGTAGGTTCTTCCTGTTTCATATGTGTCGGCTATATACGCTGTTGCCACTCCCTTTTCAACCGTTGAGCTGCCGCCTGTACCGTAAAGGGACGCATAAGTGCTTTCTCCCGTTACCCACTCACTTGTGACAGCGTCTACTCTCGTTCTGTAATCTCCCGGTGCGTATCTGTTATACCATGTCACAAAGGTATCCAGCGTATCATATGTAATTGTTGCTTTCCTTACAAAATCAAAATTTACATCTTTAACGTTAAATTTCAACAAAGCATATATCAGTCCCTCGTTTGTACCCGAAATATTAAATGAACCAAGATATGCATAATCCTTCTTTATGGCATCAGATTCATTTTGAATGGCTCTTGCATATTCGGCGGTATACGATACCGTCTTGCCCGACTTATCCTCGTAAGACGGATTTTTCAAATACTCAGCCACTGCCGCGTCAAGTGCTTTTCCTGCGGCACTAAGTGTTTTATAAGGTTTTCCGCTTAAAACAGTTGCTGCTATCTGTGTTTTTGCATCGGTATTTTTAATACGATTATAGTCTGTCAAATATGTACTTGTTGTAAATGCATTAATATACTCATCAATATTTTCTGCCTTGGCATTGCTGTTAAACTCCTCAACAAATTCTGATTCGGTATAATATGTAATTGTCAGTTTATCAGCCTTACTGTCTTTGTGAAAAGTAAATTTCAAACCGTCAGTACTTTGAGCAACTCTGAAAGATATTTGCCCGTTTGAAACAGCATTTTTTAACATATCAGTAACATTAAACGACGCCTTTCCGTCTGCAAATGTTTGTTTTAAAACATTACTTCCCGCTTCCGGACAAGTCACCTCCGCAACATACGTTTGACTTGAATCATACTTCCATCCGGAATTGTCTACAAGACCTAAGTTAAGTTCTGCGTTTTTAACCCATAATGTCGAACTTACTCCTGTATCGTATCTAATTTCCATAACACGATTTGCGGCAGCTTCCACCCAGCAGTAACTATTCGAAACTTCGCTGTCATTTACATAACCTTTCAAGCTTGAGCAATTGAAGCTCTCCGTAATATTGGTTTGGGCAGAAGCGTTAACTGTCATTGTCAACATCATTGCCGACGACAAAATCAAGCTCCACATTCTTTTTGAATTTTTTTTCATTTTTTACCATTCCTTTCTCCTGATTATTTTATTTTTTATTATAAACACTGTTCTGCGGTTTTACAGATATTAATATATTTTCTCCGCAAGACAATTGTTTTCCGATTTAATATGCGTCAATAATCTTTTTTAATAACGATTATTGTCCTAAAAACTCATCAACCTGCTGCTGCAAATATTCCATAATCTGTTTTCCGCCAACCTTCATTGTTTCCTGTTCATATTTGTTGTAGGAATCCTCCCAGTCCTCCAAAACACCGCAGTTTAACGGCTGCAAATATTTGTCCTGAATTGCCGCAATCTGTGTTAAGTAGTTCTGAATCGGTGATGTATCAAGCTTGAATCCCATAAGCAACGGTTTTTTACCGTTCTTATTAACATCATTAAACACCCAATCCTTATATTCGGGAGGCTCGTTCTGCGTATTATAGGCATTTTCCGTATTTCCTACAATCCACTTATACAATCCGTATCTGTTATTTTCCGTTACCTGTCCGTCATATTCTGTCTGTATGGAATCCTCACCTGTTTTTGTATAATGATCTCCCTCTATTCCGAATACCAAAAGATTATATAACTCCTTATCGGTTTGCAGAAGATTTAATACCTGCATTGCCTCCTCTTTATGCTCACAGCTCTGCATAATTGACGTTCCGGCAGCAGTGTTTGTAGAAGACAACGTCCATGTTTCACTGTACGGAATCATAATTATTTCATTTCCGTATTTTTTACTTAATTCCTCTGCCGCAAACGGAGTATACACAGCATCCCAGAAAGGATAACCGTCAATCTGACCTGTCCAATCACTTGCAGAGTTATTTGATAATACATCCTCACTGAAAAATCCCTTTTCATTCCACCTGCGAGCCACAGAAAATCTTAGCTTTGCCCTATCATTAATAAATGTAGGAGCAATCTTATATTTTCCGTCCTCCTCCGTTATGCCGAAATAATTTGTCAGACCGCCGGGTAAACCCTTTGTATTAAGTATGGTAACGTTTTTAAAATTAAGACCGTCTGCCTTCATATCCTCGATATATTTTTCGAGAATGTCATAAACCTCCTCGTTAAAATACTCGGTTTTGTAAAGAGCCTTTTTAAATGCCTCCATATCAAGATATTTTTCCGCCTGTTCTTTAAAGAAACATATTCCTCTTAAATATGCACACATCTGATATGTCGGTATACCGTATGTAACTCCGTCAATCTTTTGATAATCCATAAACCATTCGGGAAGCGCCTTTAACGTTTCCTTGCCGTATTCATTAAGTAAGTCATCAAGGGGAGCAAATGTTCCGTTTGCAACTTCATTGTTAAAATCCAACGAATAGTTGTTTGCAATGTCTATCTTTTCGCGCGCGGAACACATAAGCATAAACTTCTGATTGTATTCCGAAATAGGAATTATCTCAAAGTCAACCCTTACATTGGGAAGTTTTTCCCGGAGCTTTGTGTTAAAGACCTTCCACACTTTTTCCGAATCCTCCTGTATACCGGGGCCGGGCATTACATACTTTAATACAACAGTATCTCCGCTCTTTTCCTCCTTCTTTCCGCAGCCTCCCATAGCGCCTGCCGCAATCGCCGCAGCACACCCTAAAGCTAAAATTCTTTTAATGTTCATTTTTTATCACCTTTCCTTTATAAAATTTTTATAATACACTTTTAAATAAAAATTGTACTCAATCATTGAAAAATAATCAGTTCACCCGTTTAAGTAATTCTCTCGTACTTTGTGTACTTCAAGTCCCCATATACAGCAAGATGTTCCGCTTATTTTTTTTGCTATCTCGGTAACGGGAAAAAGAAGCAAGCAGGTTGCCCTTTTGAGGGACGAAGTCGTACTTTCAGTGAGAGTCAAAATCTTTGATTTTGATACTCGAACTAATGCAACGCAAAACGTAGGTTTTGCTATTGTAATGTACTTCAAGTCCCGAAAAAGGG
>JAXEIW010000029.1:0-6305 GCA_034101885.1 Clostridia bacterium
TATTTTGGAAGCAAAATATTTATTAATGGTGCAAGGTTTTTTGCAAAAATGCACAAAACCCTTGCACCCAAACAATTCTGAAACGCTTGTAAGCCGCTATGCGGCTGCGTTTCATAATTGTTCAGCAGTCATTATATAAAAAAGGAAATTTTTACATTTAGAATAAAGTGATAAAGGAGTAAGTTATTATGGTATCAAAGAAAGTTACAGTCGTAAATGAGCAGGGGGTTCATATGCGTCCGGCAGGTATTATTGCAAAGGCAGTGAAAGCACATCCGGATTGTGAAGTTACACTCAATGCAAACGGAAAGAACGTAAAAGCAAAAGCACCGATGCAGATTATGTCAGCCTGCATGAAAAAAGGATGCGAAGTAGAAATTGTATGTGATGGTGCGGATGAACAGGCGGTTCTTACCGAAATCGCAGAAATGTTTGAAAATGGATTTGGCGAGTAATTTATATTGACGGTTCTTTTGCTAAAAGACATAAAATTTCAGGTTCACGACATTGATTGACCTGCTGTTTGTGTCAACTGTCGGAAGACGACAGCCGACACAAAGTGCAAGGCTTTGGGCAAAAACGCACAAAATCCTTGTATACAAACAATTTTGAAACGCTTGTAAGCCGCTATGCGGCTGCGTTCCATAATTGTTCAGCGGTTATTAAATAAGCTGACGGAGCATATTTTTAGGAATTCACGTATTTCTCCGCGGTCTATAAGCAGTCGGAAAAATATTTTAATCGGGCAAAGGATACCGCCGGTTCAACAGAGAAAATCAGTATTATTTAACAAGTAACAGAAAACTATAAATAAAAATTTTGTACGGTACAGAAACCGGAGAGGAGATGAAGCTATGACTGTATTTTCGGGTAAGGGTGTTTACGGTGCAATTGCGCTGGGAAAGATTTCAATTTTCAAAAAACAGGATACAACTATAAAGCTTATTCACGTAGAAGATACGGAAACGGAAAAAAAACGTGTTGAAGCAGCAAAAACTGCTTCCTATGAACAGCTTCAGAAAATTTATGATAAAGCGCTTAAGGAAGTCGGAGAAACTAATGCACAGATTTTTGAAATCCATATGATGATGCTTGATGATGACGATTACAACGAAAGCATTGAAAATATAATTGAAACGCAGAAGGTAAATGCGGAATATGCTGTAGCGGTGACAGCAGATAATTTTGCAGAAATGTTCTCATCGATGGATGATGCATATATGCAGGCAAGAGCTGCAGATGTAAAGGATATTTCTAACAGAATCATTGCCAATCTGACAGGAACTATTTCCGACGGTACAAATTCCAACGATAATATGATTGTTTGTGCAGATGACCTTGCTCCCAGCGAAACTGTGTCCCTTGATAAAGAAAAAGTGCTTGCATTCGTTACTGCTCATGGGTCTTCAAATTCTCATACGGCAATACTTGCAAGAAATATGAACATACCTGCGGTTATCGGAGTAGGTGATGAATTTCTTACGCAAATTAAGGACGGAGATGAAGCGATTGTGGATGGATTTACAGGTGAAATATTTGTAAACCCTGATGATGAAACAAGAGAAAAGCTTCTCGAAAAACAAAAGGCAGATGAAGAAAAGAAAAGATTGCTGCAGGAATTAAAGGGCAAAGATAATGTCACATTGGATGGCAGGAAAATAAATATTTTTGCCAATATCGGAAATGTTGATAATATCGGTGCAGTGTTATTGAATGATGCAGGAGGTATCGGATTGTTTAGAAGCGAATTTCTTTACCTGGAAAATGACGATTATCCTTCTGAAGAACAGCAATATCAGGCATATAAAAAGGTTTTGGAGAGTATGGCAGGCAAAAAAGTCATTATCAGAACTCTTGATATAGGCGCAGATAAGAAAGTGGATTATTTCCGGCTCAAAAAGGAGGAAAACCCTGCATTGGGTTACCGTGCAATACGGATTTGTTTGACTCGTCCTGACATTTTTAAGGTACAGCTGAGAGCCCTTTTCAGAGCTTCGGTTTACGGAAATCTCGGAATTATGTTTCCAATGATTACAAGTGTAAGTGAGGTTAAACAAATTCTTGCAATATGTGACGAGGTGAAAGCAGAACTGAAAGAACAGGGTGCTGCATATTCCGATACGACAGAGCTTGGGGTTATGATTGAAACTCCCGCAGCGGCAATAATCAGTGATAAACTTGCACCTATGGTCGATTTTTTCAGCATAGGAACAAATGACCTGACGCAATATACTCTGGCATGTGACAGGCAAAATCCCGATATTGAGCAGTTTTGTGATACCCATCATGAGGCGATTATAAGACTCATTGAATTGTCTGCGGAAAATGCCCACAAACACGGTGCATGGATTGGAATTTGCGGCGAACTTGCGGCAGATACAAGCCTGACTGAAACATTTTTAAGAATGGGAATTGATGAGCTTTCTGTTTCACCTGCATTTGTACTCAAGGTCAGAGATGTTGTGAGAAAAACTAATTTATCCGAATGAAAAGCCAAATGGCAGGCTTATGCATTGTATTAGATAGAAGATTACAGTGTAAAAGGACTGCCATTTTTGTATATAATGTCTACCGAACAATTCTGAAACACAGCCTCATAGTGGCTTACAAGCGTTTCAAAATTGTTTATGTGCAAGGGTTTTGTGCGTTTTTGCAAAAAACCCTTGCACCATTAATAAATATTTTACTTCCAAAATATTTATTTCAGCAGAATTTATCAATGCGAACTGTGTAAAATCTTCGATTTTACATGAAAAATTTTGACAATAGTCATAATTTTTCTAAATGTGATTGAAAATTACATTTATTCAGTGATTATTAATTGTACATTTTGAGTCGGCGTTTTTGTACATTTTCATTTTACCATTTACACAAACTGCTGAAAATACAGAATAATTATTGATTAAAACAAAAAATATGATATAATTAATATATATAGGTGCATGAATTTTTTAATCTGCTCGATAGCAGTCTTTTCGTCCACTGCGTATAAATACATAGTATCTTTACGGCACTTTTGGAAGTATTATTCAATTCTGAAAAGGTAAGCGAGGTGTCCTGTTTGCAGAAAGCAAAATACATAACAATTATTTCAAATAATAAGAAGATCGTGATTAACATCGGTACAATCCTTTATGTACTTATGATGCGAAACACTGCTGATATACATGTATCCGGAGGTATCGTATATAAAACGAGGATGACATTCAGAGAAATTGAAGAAAAGCTTGGTGACGGCTTTATAAAGATACACCGCGGAGGTATTGTGTCCGCAATGGCAATACACGATATCACTGATAAGATTAACCTAAGCAACGGTGAGTCTTTAATATACACGCAGCGAATGAAAAACCAAATTATTGAGCAGTTTCATGCAAAGCAAAAGCGTATTATAGGTAGCTTCAGCCATGCCGGCATACCCGTAACGGACGAGGAATACCGCAGTCATTACAGCAGCTTTGAAAATCTGCCCTTTGCGTTTACGGATATTGAAATGATATTTAATGAGAAAAAACAAGCTGTGGACTGGATATTCAAATACGGCAATCCGGCTTTGGCAAGGCTTGAAAAGCTGCCGCTGGAACAACTTATAGGAAGTTCATTCGGAAGTCTGTTTTCCAACATGGATTCCAAGTGGCTGCGGAGCTACGAGCGGGCAACGCTTTACGGTGAAACGCTGGAAATCATCGACTACAGTCCCGAAATAGATACCTATTTGAAAGTAATATGCTTTCCCACCTTCAATGGTCATTGCGGGTGTATTCTATTCAATATCTCGGAGATAAAATTCACCCAAAACAGCGGCGATGCCGAAAAAGCGCTGATGCTGTATTTCGGCAAGCTGCCGGATAAGAATGTCTGAGCATTACAACTAAATATATACTGTAAAATGCCGCATACCGACGTCTGTTTTGTGTGTTTTGCACGCTATCTGCAAACTGCAAAAGCTTAAGGCGCTGTGTATGCGTTTTTTTTATGTCAATTCGTCCTCAAAAAACGTCGATTCGTCCCAAACCTATTGACAATAATTAAAAAAAATAATATTATATTATAAAACAGCAAAATGTGTAGATAAGCGAGGTGTATAATTTGCAGAAAGAAAGATACATAACATTTATTTCAAATAAAAGAAAAATCGTCCTTAACATCGGCACAATCCTTTATGCTGCCATGGAAGGAAATAAAGCCAAAATACACATTTGCGGAGGTGAGGTCAATGAAACAAGAATGACGCTCGGTAAACTTGTGGAAAAGCCGGGCGAGAATTTTATCAAGGTGAGTCGCGGATGCCTTGTATCGGTAGCGGAGATACAAGATATTACCGACACTGTCAGGCTCAGCAGCGGTGAACGGCTGAAATATACGCAAAGACAAAAACGGCGAATTATTGACGAGGTGATGAAAATAACAGCTTGCGCACCGGCGGAAGAAAATTTTTAAGGGGATATCCCCTTAGTAGTATGTTATACATACTGCGAAACAAACTTTAATGCAATTTATCCGTGCGAAAAGTACGGAAGAAAGTGAGGATAAAAAATTATGAAGAAACGAATATTGAGCCTGCTGCTCTGCGGCGCACTGATGTTTTCACTCTGTTTCCAATCGGCGCTTGCCGCGGAGAATGAGCAGACGGAAACCGAGTGCATTTGTACGTCTCTTTGCACCACGGAGACCATAGAGGAGGATTGCCCTGTGTGCGGCGCGGAAAATGCGGATTTTGCGCTGTGTGAGGGAGAAGCGGAAACAGCTGTCCTGTCAAATGCGGAGGCAGTCTATCGTGTCGCAGGCGAAGCGGCACTGTGCGGTTTGCTATGGGATCCCGTAGACAATAACAACCTGATGACCCTTAACCCGGACACCGGTTTGTACGAAAAGACTTTTTCGAGCGTGGCATCAGGGGACTACCAACTCAAGGTTGTGAAAAACGGAGAGATTTGGTACGGCGCCGACGGCGGCAGCAATTTTGTGATCCGTGTTTCTGCGGCGTGCGATGTGACCGTCACGTTTGATGCCGAGACCGAAACGGTCGGCGTTCGCGGCGACAGCGTTGTGCAGAAGACATGGCTGGAAATCGACGGGATTTATGTTGTGGGAAACGGCAGCGGAGTCTGGCTCAACGGTGCAAGCTGGGATCCTAGCGCAGAGGAAAACAAGATGACGGAAATATCTTCCGGCATCTACGAGATTACCTATGAGGATGTTCCTGTCGGGGAGGACTATCAGTTCAAGTTTACCGCTAACGGCTGGTCGCACATCTGGGGTGGCGGTACGGAAGGCGAGGCTGTTTATAATAGCACCCAAAGCATTACATTTCGTCTTCGACAAACTTCTAATGTTACCCTGCGGCTGGATCTGACGAACTACGATCATGTCACAAAGAGCGGAGCTGTCTATTCAATCATAGGCGCAGGTGTACCGTACCTGGCGGCAAACGGCTCTCAGCAGAGCTGCAACAGCTACACCGTGGTGGATACAACAACAACCACATGGAACGAAGGCTGGTATGTGGCTGAGGGGAATGTGACCATTTCCGGTGCCGTCACTCTCGAGGGCGATGTGCATCTTATCCTGACGGACGGATGCAGCCTGACCGTGGACGGCGGCATCTCCAGCAAAGTCGGCGGTGCTCTGACCATATATGCTCAAAGCACCGGTGACGAGATGGGCAAACTGACTGCCATCGGTGGTCAGACAGAAGGTCTAGAAGGTCTAAGCGCGGGAATCTATGTCTATAATGGGGGCATCACCATAAACGGAGGTGAAGTAAGCGGAATCGGCGGTACGCCCACCCCAAATCCTAACGAGGGATATGCAGATATAACCACCGGTGTCTATGCCTATATGGGCAGCATCACTGTAAACGGAGGCACGTTAACCGCAACCGGTGGTAAGGACATAGATGACAGCTTTGGCATCTATGGTCAAAATATCACTGTAACCGGTGGAACCGTCACTGCAATCGGCGAGCAGGCGAAACTCTCAAGCACGGGAATCTATGTCGCCGGTCTCCTGACCGTAAACGGCGGTACGGTATATGCCACCGCCGGCAACGCAAAATATGATAGCATCGGTATCGCTTCTCAAAGGTCAGGCAGCTGCGTTATAAACGGCGGCGTTGTCACCGCAATCGGCGGTACGACAAGTTATTACGAAAGCTATGGTATTTACTTTTTCGATGGCAACATCACCATCTCCGGCGGCACTGTCACGGCAACCGCCGGCAGCACGAAAAACAGCAGTATGGGCATCTGTGCCTTTTTGGGCAACATCACAATATCCGGCGGCACCATCACCGCAACCGGTGG
>JAXEIW010000030.1:0-6282 GCA_034101885.1 Clostridia bacterium
CATCGAAGCGAAGCGCAACAGATTTACAGTCTGCCCCCTTTGGCCACTCGGGAACTCTCCCATATGGAGCTGGTGATGGGACTCGAACCCGCGACCTGCTGATTACAAATCAGCTGCTCTACCAATTGAGCTACACCAGCATAAATTTAATGACACATAACATTTATATTATACTACAATATTACTCTTTTTACAACATTAAAAATATATATAAATTAGCAAATAAACGAATATATCTTTAATTATATTAAATTTTCTTGTATTTTCTAATAATTGCTTTGTTTTTTTATATAATGACTGCTGAACAATTATGAAACGCAGCCGCATAACGGCTTATAAGCGGTGTCCACGGTGGTGGAAAAGCATTCCGGATTTGCCAAGGACAAGCTCATTCCAGATATTGACGACAACCAGCAATACCTTCTTCAGGCAATAAATGAGCTGAAAGCCTCTGGAGATAACTTCATTCTGGACGGTCACTTCTGCTTGCTGAATGTATCTGGAGAGATAACTCGGGAAAGACAAGGGGACGGTTCTACCGTCCTATAATTGTCAATCATAGCCTTGTCAAAATCGGCTTTTTTGTCGCTTGGTACTTCCAGTCCGTAAGCTTTTAAAATTTCGTGTATGTTCTGCATTGTAAATCCTCCTAAAATATTATTTATACTGCGCTTTCCACAGTTTGAGATTAACCGCTTTATACTTGCGGCAAAGTGCATAAAAAAAACAAATATGTATAAAAAATAAGCCTGTTTAACGACTGTTGCTTAAAGTCAATATTCTAAGGCGGTAAGCCTCTTATGCTCATACGCTTTTCTCCTTTCAAGCATTAAAAAAGCACTTACAACTTAATGTAAATGCTTTGAGTATTGAATTTCTTATGCTCCAAAATCCAACCCACAATATAATTCTTTTGCAATATTTCTTTTAATTTCTTCGAGGTCTATTGTTATGGTTGTATTTACATCAATGTAAATATCCCTATAATCGTGCTTAACTGCTAAATCTTGCGTTAATGGCTGTGAAACATCATTCACCAGCGGACTTAAAACATTAGGTTTTTGTATATAAGCGCAAGCAACCATTCTCTTATTGTCACAGTCATTTTTATACTTGCAAACTTCACATTTTTCATATTGTTTTGATAACCCCATATAAACCACCTCGCTTTCGAGTATAAAAACACCACCCTCACACAACGCAAGAGAGTGGCATTAAATTCCTCTAAAGCCTGTTTCTATACAATTAGGTGTTTTGCATTTAATTGTATATGAATTGCCTTGTTCTTCACAAACAATTTCATTTCCACAGCGAGGACATTTGATTTCAGTATGTCCGTTGTTAAATAAATCTTCATCAGCTTTTAATAGTACATCCATCTCGGTTTTATTTAACTTAGTACCCATACAAAATCCTCCTTATAAAATCATTGTTCTTTATTGTTATTCCACTCTCCTTAGCTCTTTCAAGCGCATCTAAAACAAGATACCGTCTATCTTCATCACTGAGATTAGGGCAATTCTTAGCTGCCATATAGCTTGCTCTAAATTCGTCATTCCAAGAGCCTTTTGGAAGTGAAGTTCCTTTGTATGTTCTGTGTCCATAATATTCATGGGCAATTGCCGCACGCTGACTCATTAAATCACGGGGGTGATTCGAACGATTATCAGGTAAAACATCGCCTCTTACAGTTATGAAATCTCCATCATCATTGTAACCTGTATATCTGCCAGCATTAAACCTGAATACACTCTCATCAGCTCCGATAGCTTTGATGTCCTCTTTTAAAGATTTTATCTCATCATCGGATAAAATATGCATAGGCGGTTTTCTTAAACCATTCGCCATGCTTCTTGTTGCAACATTTCTACTTTGCTCTTTTATTATACCACCGCTGCCGCCCTTTGTCAAGTTGTTATTTTGCCTTACAACCGACATTCTGTTATACCGCAGTTCATTACCGCTCTTTTCGCCTATTTTGGTATACTTGTCCTTTATGGCTTTCATTTTTTCATTGACCTGTTTAACGCCCTCTTTATCTCCGGAGGCTCTCAATATTTCTCTTTCGCCCTTTAATGCTCTTGTTTTTGTTTCAAGCCTGCGCATTTCCTGTTTCCATTCATAGCCTGTTTTTTCAACACCGTCAATGTTTATTTTTTCTGTATTTCTTCGATGAAGTTCAGCAAGTTCTTCTTTGCTGTGCATAGGAACGGAAACACCGCAAATAATTGAAAATGGGTGATGTTTGCAGCCGTAATCTTGTAAAGCTTCCAATGCTCTGTCGGCGCTTTCAAAATACTCTCCGTCAATCATTCTGCCTTTGCCGAGTATATACTGTTGTCCTTGCATGAATTCATGGGACGGTCTGCAAAAAGGGTGTGCTGTTATTTCAATTCCGTCAGCACCTATTTCCTCACCGATAATATCAGAATATTCCATAAAGGTCTGTTTTGCGCCCCATAAAAGATTTTGTCTTACCACCGTATCAAGCCGCCTTGTAACACCGCCGCCGTAATCAACCCTTATTCCGTTGCCGCCCAGTGTTTTAAGGCTTTGGCGCATTGCGGAATTAAAATCGGTTGTTCCGCTTGCAACCTCCGTTACCGCCTTGTCAAGCACCTTTTTATATGCCTTGTCCAAAGATACCGTATTGCCTGTTATGGGGTCATATGTTTTAAGCATTTTTGTCTTGCTTAAATTAAACATTTCGGTTGCCGTTGATTTTGCAAAGGCTCTGACCATTGCTTGCAGCTTTTTGTTTTCCTCAAAGGGAACAAAAGGCTTGTTTCGATAGTCGTATAAAAACTTGTTGCCCTCATGGGTTGCGGAAACGGCTTCACCGTATATTTTTTCAATCTCCCTTATATTCTTTCCGGTAACCTCCGCAAGCTCTCTGTATACGATTTTCAAATCCCCTTTTACAGCAGCAAGATTATTCAAAGCCTGCGCATCCGCAACGCTCAATTTTCCTACCTTGTTTACTCGGTTTCCGATACGCGTTAAAGCGTTGTTTTCCCATTCCTCAATATTTGAAAATAATACCTCGCTTAATTCTTCAAGCTGCTTTGTATCATACATGGCACTACCTCATTAATAGTTCATTGCCCGTTCTATTGCAGAAGCTGTATCCGATTGTATGCTCTCGTCAATCCTCTGTAATTTCTCTTGTATCTCATCATCGGACATATTGGGGAATAACCATTTTACAAGGTCTGCGCTTTCGGCAACATTGTTTTGCTTTGCTTCAATAAGCCTCTGCCATTGCTCCGCAGGGTCCTCAAACGGATCGTAATAATCTGATTTATATTGCCATAGTTCGGGCGAGATATTTAAAAATACGCTGTCGGCATTTAATGTCATTACATTTCCCACATCAACGGCATTGTGTATTTTATCAATTAATGACATTGTGTCGGAGTTCGCTCTCTTTACCGCCGTTGCCGTTGCGGTGTATGCGGTTTCATTGTCGGTGAGTATTCCCTTTGACGTTCCGACTTGCCGCTCATATATTGCCATATCTTCCACAAGCTTTGAATAATGCGGAGTCCAGCGCAGTTCGGGATTGAATATGTCAATATTGCTTCCTGTCTGTCCCGCTCTTGATTGAATAGGTATAATATTATCCGCAATGCGATATTGTTTTCTTTCCTCGTCCTTCATAAGGTTTCGTGGGTCTGTAAATATCACGCTCTTGCCGTTTGTAAACTCGTCCTCAATAAGCTTGTAATCATTAAATATGCGCTGTTCGATTTCTCCGCAGCCGTAATTAAGCGGTACACCGTAAACAGGTGATTTCCCTCTGCTGTCAATGGGGGATTTATAGTATTGTTGAATTTGTAAGTAATTTAATGACCAAATAGTTTAAAGCAAACAGTTGTTATAACAGCTGTGGCAACAGATAAAACAATTCTGATTATAAACTCTTTGGCCGTATCTTTATGTTCCATTTCCCTCACCTCGCTTTCCGCACTGACACAACGCAATGCTGTAGGATATATTTAAATGTTTGTGTCAGATTTTAATTTTTCTTCTTCGGCGATTATATAATCTACCGAAACGTCAAACAGTTTGCTTAATTTTAAGAGCATTGACATATCAAGGTCTTTTTGACGGTCTCCATTTTCTATGTAACCATAATACTGTTGTGTTACATTGATACTATCTGAAACATTCTGTTGTGATAACCCTTTTGATATTCGTAATTTTTTTAGCCATTCTCTCATACACTCACCTCCATATACAACAGTACGTTGTTGTTTGTAATATTATAATACAACAATATGTTTTATTTGTCAAGAGTTTTTATTAAAATTATTTCAATTTGTTGTAATTGTTAAAAATATCTTGCATTACAACAAATAGTTGTGTATAATGTTACTGAGGTGAGTTGTATGACGAGATTAAAAAAAATCCGTACGGAAAAAGGATTAAGTCAACAAGAAGTAGCAAATTATTTGGGAATAACTCAACAAGCATATGCGAATTATGAACGAATGGCACGTCAAGCCGATTACGATACTTTAAAGAAATTAAGTGAATTTTTTAATTGTTCTATAGACTATATTTTGGGAAATTCGGACAAATATCCGTTTCCAAATATTACAGATGATTATACTACGTTTCCTGTGATAGGTGATATTGCAGCTGGATATAATCATATTGCAATTGAAAATTGGGACGGCGAAAAAATCGACATTCCCAATACATATTTAAAGGGGCATAATAAAACAGAATTTATTGTTTTGCGTGTAAAGGGTGATAGTATGTACCCTACATATCAAGACGGTGATAAGGTTTTAATATTAAAACAATCAACAGTAGATTACAGTGGTCAGATAGGCGCAATAATCTATGAAAATGAAATGGCAACCTTGAAAAAAATTGAATATAAGATAGGTGAAAAATGGATACGCCTTGTTCCTGTAAATCCGTCATATCCTTCCATAATGATTAATGAAGATGATTTAGATACTTATCATCTTATTGGTATTCCAAAACTTGTTATAAGGGAAATAAATGATTGAACATACAAAAGATACGAAAGAAAGAAGATTTTTTATGAAAAACTGGATTAAAACAACTGTATTAATAATATCAAGTATTATTATGCTTATAGCTTTATTTTTCTTGGTGGCATTTATTTATGGCATAAACGACCTTGAATATCCTTCAACTATATTACTACCGTTATTTGCACTTATAATTTTAATGACATCAATAGTATTGATTAATATTTGGTGTTTTAAATACAAGCCGGAAAATCAATATAGAAATTTACTAATAACTTCTATTGTACTGTTTTCGGTATCTATATTCGCTTTTAGAGTTTCACCCATAATAAACGGTGCAGTGCAAAAATCAGAAAGTAAAATTTCTGACATAGATAAAAAAACACCCTCACCAACTGCAAATACACAAACAACTAAACAACCCGAAAAGACTACAGCGACAAATTCAGCTGTTCAAATTGTAAGTGAGCGGTTTGAAACATATGTTGATTCAATAAAAACACCACATATTATGTATCTCGGTGTTGTAAAAAATACAGGTAATAAACCGGTAGAATTGAGGAATGTAAATATTGATGTATTAGATAGTGAAAATAACATATTAAAGCATCTTGATTATGGCTCTGTTAAGCCTTGTTATGTTATGCCGGGTGATTTTGGATATATATGTGAGGATTGCGCTCAAGGTGATGATACGATTGATATAAACAGCGTTGCAAAAACAAATATGCGCTGTAAATATAATGTTGTGAATTATAAAAAGCCCGATGTTGAAATAACACAATTAAAAATAAATCCGGGTGAGTGGCGTTCGGAAGTTATAGGTATGGTTAAAGCAAATGCAAATATTGATAGCTTGTGGATTGCTTTGCCGATATTTGACAATGAAAATAATCTGCAAACTGTCGGATTCACAATTGTTGACAGTGTTTCTTCGGGTGAAGAACGTGGATTTGACTGTACTCTATTTGATTATGATTATAAGAATGTAGACCTAAGCAATTCAAGAGTAGAAGCAATACCATATTTTGGGTATTAAAAAGGTAAGTAAATAAAATGATATAAACATAAAATAATTGTGAATTTTACAAAAGAAAAGGAGAAAAAAATCCCTCACTGTTTGCAGACAGTGAGGGAAAATATGGAGTGTATAAAAGTATACAAACAATATTTAGCAATGTTATTATATCATATACACTCTGATTTGTCAAATAAAATTTAAAAAGGAGTGTATTTTTTTATGAAAAAAAGAGCTGACGGTCGCTTCGTGCGT
>JAXEIW010000031.1:0-7780 GCA_034101885.1 Clostridia bacterium
ATAATACAGTCCTCGGAACAGAAAACCGCCGCAAATCTTCGCATAATAGCGGAATAAACGGTATATTCCTCCGGCGTCAAATCTGTTTTTTTGGGGATTTTGTATGTGGGAGTAAGCGCCGAGTGGGACTCTATTTTCGAATCGTCAAAAATCGTCTTTTTAAATTTAAATTCAACCGGATAGCCTAACCTTGCAACCGACGCTATTATTGTTTTCACCTTTTCCTGTTCTGCGGTAGCCAGGTACTCGGAGTTTGTTCTCGGATAGGTCACATAGCCCTTTTCATAAAGATCCTGCACTATTTTAAGGCTTTTATCCATTGGCATTTTATACTTTTTACCCAGTACATTCTGAAGCTTTGTAAGAGAATAGAGCTTTCCCGGAGCAAGAGTGTCCTTTTTCCTTTTTTTGGCGGTGACAACTGCCTGAGATGCGTTATATTTATCACACAAAGCCTGCGCGCTTGCAAGGCTGTTTTTATCAAATTTTTCCTTGCTTGTAAGCTCTATTTCCTCGCCCTTTGTAACTGCCTTGCTGACAAGGGCGTAATAAATTTCCGGAGTAAAATTTCTGATTGCCATATCACGGTCATAAATTGCCTTAACGATAGGGACTATGACACGTCCCACTCTCAAAAGCTTTCCCGTTTTCAAGGTTGCGTACCTTGTCAGATTAACTCCGTAGAGCCAATCGATATAGGTTCTTGCATAACCTTCATTTGCAAGGTTTTCATATTCCTTTTCGTCCTTCAAATCGGCAAGGGCGGATCGTATTGTTTCGGGAGTTTGGTCGGGCAGCCACAGTCTTTTAAAATCCTTGCTGTGCGCCAATGCGTGTTCAACGCAGATTCTTACTATTATTTCTCCCTCTCTGTCGGCGTCCCCCGCATTTATTATCATATCGACATCCTCACGGTTCACGAGGTTTTTTATTATTTCAAACTGTCTTCTGACGCCCGGATCAACCTCTTTTGTTACGGGATCTCTTTTCAGTCCGAAAACAAACTTTTCGGGAAAACACGGTATATTTTTTATTGTCCACCGTTTTGTGCCGTCGGGATTGGGCGAATAATAATCAATATCCGCAAGAGAAAACAAATGTCCGAAAACCCATGTAAGAATATATCCCTCTCCCTCAAAATAGCCGTTTGATTTTTTCATATCGCCGATTCCTGCTGCGATATTTCTCGCAAGGCTCGGTTTTTCCGCTATAATAAGTTTTATCTTAATTACCACCTTTAAAAGTAAACTTTTTTATCATATAATACCGCTTTTCAGCTCTGCTCCTCTTCTTCCCCTTTATCAGTCTTGGGAAGATACGGTAAAATCTGATCTCTTATTGCGTCCTGAACACACACCAAATCCATACATCTTATTCCCAAAAGATTGAAATTGCATCTTTTTTTATCATGTTTGCAGTTCTCCGCAAGAGCAATCTGCGCTTTGCTTATCTTTAATACAACATATTCGTTTTTATTCAGCAGCTCAACAGCGGCTTTTATTTCTTCGTCCATAACTTATCCTCACTCATTTATCTTATTTTTTTCAACGTAAATTACCTTATCGCACACATCAAAGGCTGCCTGCTTATGGGAAACGATAATAACGGTTTTATCGGTCATGCTTTTAATTGCTTTCAAAAGCTCGGCTTCGGTTTTTGAATCGAGGGCAGAGGTTGATTCGTCAAGCAAAAGTATGGGAGCTCCGTACAAAAGCGCTCTTGCAATGGAAATTCTTTGCGCCTGTCCCTCCGAAAGTCCGAGTCCCTTTTCGCCTATGGGAGTATCCAAGCCCTCGTCAAGACCTTCGATAAAATCCCATATCTGTGCGATTTTTGCCGCCTCTTTTATTTTTTCTTCGTCATTACCGTTGCTCGCAAAGGTAATATTTTCTCTGATTGTACCCGACAAAATCAAGTTTCCCTGTGGCACATATGCAAACAAATCCCGTGACTTGCTGCCCAATTCAAGCTTTCCGTTTTTGGTTTTTATGTATATTTCACCTCTGTCCGGCTTTAAAATTCCCAAAAGCAGCTTTACCGCCGTACTCTTTCCTGCTCCCGACTCACCGGCAACAACCGCAAATTCGCCCTTTTTCACCTTCATATCAATGCCCGATACAACCGAATCGGTATTATACGAAAAGGTTACGTTATCAAATACAAGCTCCTCCATGTCATCATATACGGCTCTTGAAATTATTTCTCCGGTATCCGCTTCGTCTTTAATGTTTTCAAGCTCAATAAGCCTTTCAACAGACGCTATTAATCCGAAAAACTGCGGAACAAGTCCCGACATACTCTTAAAGGGCGACTGTATCTGATTGACAAGCTGGGTTATGGCAATAACATCACCGTATGTAAGCTCTCCCTTGGAAAGCTTGAAAGCGCAGTATGCCAACGCAAAATAAAATCCCGCATTAAACACAAGAAAGACTCCGACGTGTGCCACTATTGAAATCTTTGTTCTTTTAACTCTTAATTTATAACTTACATTCTGAAGTTCTCTGCTCTTGTCAAGCATAAGATTTTCATTGTTAAAGGATTTCACAACAAGCAAATTCTGAAGCATTTCAAGAATAAAAGAGCTTGTCCTTCCGTCCGCAGTCTGACATTCCTTATGAAGCTTTTTATACTTTCGGCTGTACAGTCTTGCTCCCACAAGCACAAAGGGACCTACCGCAAGTATTATAAGAGCCAAAGGTCTGTCTATTCTGCACAGATAAATAAACGCTCCGACAATGCTTGTCACAAACAATGCAAGCTTTGGAAGAATGGTAAGTACGCCGCTTACTATTACCGACACGTCACTGTTAATTCTGTTCAGAAGCTCTCCCGAATGGTACGCCGAAACAGACAGATAATCCTTTTTTAAAAGCGACTTGAATATATTATTTTTCAACGCTATCTCAAATCTTGAAGATGCATGAACATTCAAAAAATTTATTCCTATCTGTATTACAAGCATTAAAATCAGAAAAAAACATATCCTTATACACGCCGTTTTAAATGCCGCATCGCTTACACCCGTTGCAATATCTATTATTCTTTTGGATTCCATTGAAAACTGCAATGATATTAATGATAATAAAATGCTCCCCAAGGTCAGAAGAACAATAAACACAATACAGCTTTTCCCGTTTTTATACAGCCATTTCCACACATGGGTATTCATTATTTAAAAATCAGCTCCCTTCGCCGATATTATTTCAGCGTTTCTTTCTTATCATAGCACCTTTAACGACCGGTTTGTCCATGGGAATTTTAATAATCATTTCGGCATGGGGTGCGCTTTCGATACTCTCTCCCCTATCATTCTCCATATATGTTACCTTTTGCGTTATAAAAGGTTCGCCCGGCTGAATTATCTCTATTTCGTCCCCCACGCAAAACTTATTTCTTTGCGTTACGGTTGCGATTTTGCTTTTTTCATCGTAATCAAGTACAATACCCGTTAAATCATAGATGCGTATATAGGAGCTGTCGGTGTAAACCTGCTCATTTTCGGTAGGCTTTCCGAGATAAAATCCCGTAGAATAGGGACGGTGGCTTACCTTGCACAATTCTTCGTACTGCGCCTCGTCAAAGGTATAATTTTCGGGATCGGCAAAGTATCTGTCGATTTCCTCCCGGTATGCCTTCACAACCGTAGCAACATAATAAGAGGTTTTGACTCTGCCCTCTATCTTAAGGCTTGATATTCCGCTCTTTACAAGCTCCGGAATATATTTTATCATACACAAATCCTTTGAATTGAAAATAAAGGTTCCTCTTTCATTTTCAAACACGTCCATATACTGCCCCGGTCTTGTCTGCTCCACAAGGGAATAATTCCATCTGCACGGGTGGGAGCAAGCGCCTCGGTTTGCGTCACGATGGGTCATATAATTTGAAAGAAGGCATCTTCCCGAATAGGAAACGCACATTGCACCATGTACAAAAGCCTCAATTTCCATATCGGCAGGAATCTTTTCTCTTATTTCCTTTATCTCATCAAAGCTCATCTCACGGGCAAGAACAACTCTTTTTGCCCCAAACTTGTACCACGCCGCCGCCGAACGGTAGTTTACATTGTTTGCCTGTGTGCTTATGTGAATGGGTATTTCGGGGGCAAGCTCTTTCATCATATCAAATAACCCCAAATCCGCAATCAAAACCGCATCAAAGCCGAGAGGTCTTATTTCCTTTACAAAACCTTCAAACTCCGCAATATCATCATTGTGCGGAAGTATGTTTGCAGTAAGATACACCTTTTTACCTCTGTCATGAGCATACTTCAAGCCCTCTTTCATGTCATCGAGAGAAAAATTTTCCGCAGCAACTCTTAGGCTGAATGCCTCTCCTCCCACATATACCGCATCCGCTCCGTAATCTATAGCTGTTTTAAGTTTTTCAAGGCTTCCGCCCGGTGCAAGTATTTCCGGTTTTTCCATAAAAATCTCCGTTCCTCCGCAATACAGCGGCATTAATAATAAAACTAAAGAAAAAACTTATTTTATATTTATTATAACATTTTTGTACCCCAAAGTCAACCGTCTTTAAAATATTAACACCGCAGAGAAACCCCTGCGGTGTAATTATTTTTATTCAGTTCTGCTCAAGATAAGCAATCAAACTGTACTTTTAAATTGTTCAGATGCGCCGCTTTCTCATTCATGCGTTGCTCTATAACGCGCGGAAGAAGCAAGCAGGTTGCCTTTTTGAAGGGCGCAGTCGTACTTTCAGTGAGAGTCAAAATCTTCGATTTTGCTACTCGAACTAATGCAACGCAAAACGTAGGTTTTGCTATTGCTGTGTACTTCAAGCCCTGAAAAAGGGCAAGATGCGCCGCTTTCTCATTCATGCATTGCTCTATAACGCGGGGAAGAAGCAAGCAGATTGCCTTTTTGAAGGGCGCAGTCGTACATGGTGTACTTCAAGCCCTGAAAAAGGGCAAGATACGCAGCTTTCTCATTCATGCGTTGCTCTATAACGTGCGGAAGAAGCAAGCAGGTTGCCTGTTTGAAGGGCGCAGTCGTACTTGGTGTACTTCAAGCCCTGAAAAAGGGCAAGATGCGCCGCTTATTGCGCGCGTTATTTTCTTTTAGCGGCTGCTTTTGCCTCAGCCTCTGCATCTTTCCAAGCACCCCAGAAAGGTGTTGCTACGAACATAGATGTAAAGGTTCCGCAGGTGATACCTATCAAAAGCGGAAGTGCAAATTCTTTAACTGCCGAAACACCTATAATGAACAGCAAAAGAATTGTAACAAGCGTTGTGATTGAAGTACAGATTGTACGTCCGATACACTCGTTGATACTTCGGTTAACCACATCGGAAACAGTTCCGTTTTTCTTTGCGTTGTATCCTCTCATATTATCTCTGATACGGTCGAATATAACGATTGTATCGTTGATAGAATAACCCACAACGGTCAGCATAGCCGCAATAAAGGTTGTGTTTAAAGGAATCTGGAAGATAGCGTAAACTGCCATCATAACCAAAATATTTATAAACAGAGAAACAATAGCCGTAACAGCCGAGCGCCATTCAAATCTTATTGCAATATAAATCAAAATACAGAGCATTGCAATCAATGTGAATAATACGGTTTTTCCCTGTGTTTGCTTTCCGTAGCTTGCCGAAGCGGAGCTTACAGAAAGCATTGCATCATCATCAAGATTATATTTTTCCTGTAATTTTTCAAAAATCTGATTTTTAACTTCTTCTTCGATAGGCTGTGTTTTAATGCTTATACCGGAAGACGTTGTCTGAACAATTATCGGATTTACGCCGGTTTCCTGTTCAAGATAATCTGAAATCTCGCTTGTGTTTACCGGGCCGTCCATTGCAACTTCCATTCTTATACCGCCGAGAAATTCAATGTCAAAGTTAAAACCCTTTATAAAAAACATTATCAAACCGATAACGATAATTGCCAACGGAACAAGCAAGGTCTTTGTTTTATTTTTTGTTACATTCAAAGTTTTCATTATTCCTTACCTCCTCTTATTTAGCACACAATGCGTTACGGTTCTTTATGTTAAGGTAAACAAGCTGCTTTAATAAGAATTTTGTGATTACAACGGCTGTAAGCATACTTACAACAACGCCCAATCCCAAAGTAATAGCAAAGCCTCTTACCGTTCCTATACCTGACAAATAAAGAACTACACAAGTGATTATTGTTGTGATATTTGAATCGAGAATTGCCGAGAAAGCCTTGTGGAAGCTTGACTCAACGGTAGCCTTAATGGTTTTTCCGAGTCTTAATTCTTCCTTCATTCTCTCAAAAATGATTACGTTTGCGTCAACCGCCATACCTATTGAAAGAACGATACCTGCTATACCCGAAAGGCTTAAGTTGATTCTGAATATACCCAATACCAACGCTACGATTCCGATATAATATAACAGTGCCAAATCAGCAAGCAATCCCGAAATTTTGTATCTGAATATCATAAACAGCATTACAAGCAAAATACCTATCAATGCGGCAATCAGTGATGTGGGAAGCGCATTTGCGCCAAGCTCCGCACCGATTGTTTCCTGTGACATAACCTTCATTGCAAAAGGCAATGCGCCCGACTTAATCTGATTTGCAAGCTCGCTTGCGGTTTCTGCCGTAAAGTCACCCGAAATAATACAGGTTTCCGAATCTATCTTTGAAGATACTCTCGGTGCTGAAATAATATTGTCATCCATCATGATTGCAATATAATTCTTTCCTTCGGCGGACGCGCCGGCAGCCTTTTCGGTTGCTTCGGCAAACTTTGTTACGGCCTCCTGCGTTAATGTAAGCTCAACATAGTCCTCGGCGGTAACTCCGCTTGATGATACCTGTCCGTATTTATGTTCTGCACCTTTTATGTCGGTTGCCCCGTCAAGAACAACGTTTCCGTCAGCGTCAATAAAGGAAAGCTTTGCGGTTGAACCCAAAAGACTTGCCGCACTGTCGGTATCAAATACAGACGGAATTTCAACCGTAATCTGTCCAAGCTCGCCTCTTGAAATTCTTGCCTCGGTATATCCTGCGGCATTCATACGAGTTGTGAATATTGCTTCAACAATGTCCATGTTTGCTTCTGTCAAAAGGCTTGGGTCATATCCTTCGCTTGCTGTGTCTACCTCAAAGGAGATAACCGATCCTCCCGCAAGGTCGATACCCTTTCTTATTCTTCCCTTGTCCTCAGGCTTTGCGGTTTCTGTTTTTGCAGCTTCTTCGGAGGTGTTTTCGGCTTTTTCGCCCTCTGCCGTTTCCTCCGGTGCTGCGGTTTCTTCCGCATCGGCAGCTTCTTCGGTTTCAGCTGCGGTATCAGCAGCTTCTTCTGCTTCGGCTTCACCGTCCTGCGGCGCTGCCGTTTCCTCTGTGTCAGCATTCTCCGCAGCATCCTCTGTTGTTTCTCCCTGTTCGGCTGTCTGCACTGCGGTTTCCTTATTACCGAACACATTATCGCCGAATAAACTGTCATATCTGAAATTGCCTATGGTAAATCCCATGAAAGCAACATAATTCAACACAATAGCTATTACGACCATAAGTGCAAGAATAATAATGCTCTTTTTCTTCATGTTTTTTCTTCCTTTCCGTATATTATTTTTTACATACCTATGTATTATATTACATTTGCGTTTTTTAGTCAATAGATTTTGACATTTTTTTATGACATTTTAAATTTTCAATATGAAATTTAAACAAATTAAAACATATTTTTTATTTATATCTTACAAATTTCAAAATTATCTGCTATTTTACATTATATACATACGAATAGGGTGCTTGTGTTGCGTTGTTCCAAAAGAAAA
>JAXEIW010000032.1:0-8004 GCA_034101885.1 Clostridia bacterium
GCTACCAAAATATTTATTTCAGCAGACTTTATCAATGCGAACTGTGTAAAATCTTTGATTTTACACGAAAAATTTTGACAATAGTCATAATTTTTCTAAATGCGATTGAAAATCGCATTTATTCAGTGAGCATTATTTATTTTTTACGTTAAATTCCGCATTATTAAACTGAAGAATGGAGAATTAGAATGAAAAGAATAGGAATTATTGGTGTGGGAGGAATAGCAAACGGTGTGCACATTCCACAGTTATTAAACGTTAGGGACTGTAAAATTACTGCTGTTTGCGATATTGATCCGATTGCTCTTGAAAATACTGCAAAAAGACTTGAAATTGACAAACAACATCAGTTTAAGAATTACAAGGCTCTGATTGATTGTTCCGATATTGATGCTGTTGAAATTTGTACTCCGAATTATGTGCACGTTAAAATTGCCGAATATGCCGCATTGGCGGGAAAGTCTGTTAATATTGAAAAACCTCTCGGTATTACGGCTAAAGAGTGCGAAAAGCTTAAAAAAATTGTTAAGGAAAAGAATATAGTTAACATGATGAGCTTTTCCTACAGATTTTTCCCTGCCGTAAGATATGCAAAATGGATTATTGACAAAGGTCTTATAGGTAAAATAGTAAGTTTGAATGTTGAATATCTTAAATCCAGTGCGTTTTGTGAAGGAAGAAGGCTTGACTGGCGTTTTGTAAAAAAATATGCAGGTACAGGTGTGCTTGGCGATTTGGGTGTTCATCTTATTGATATGGCACAGTTGCTTGTAGGCGATTTCACCGGAGTCAGCGGAATGATTGATACTGTAGTAAAACAGAGAATGAAATTGGACAGTGATGAAATGGCCGACGTTGAAACGGATGATTATTGTAATTTTATTGCAAATATCAAAAACAGAAATACCGGCGAAAACAGTGCTGCAGCATTTTCAATAACAAGATGCGCAATAGGACATAACAATACCATTAAATATGATATTTTCGGTACGGAAGGGGTTATTTCCTTTAATCTCAACAACCCGAAAGTACTGGGCGTATGTATAGGGGAGGTCGACAAAAAATCGTTCGGACTTCATACAGTAAATGTCCCGGGTGAGTTTTCAATTACTCAGGAGCAGGCCTTTGTTGATGCGCTAAACGGTAAATTCTGTGATTATTTCCCAACTGTTGAAGATGGGATAAAGTGTCAGAAAATAGTAGATGCGGTTTTGAAATCGGCCGAGAAGAAAACTTTTGTTCAGATTTAAGCGATACTACAGATAATTAACTTATTGTATTTAACAAAGACCATATTATGTTTTGGTAAACATATATAGTATTTTTAAGGCAGTGCTGCACCGTTAACAATTTTATTTCTTAAATGGGGCAGTGCGGCATTGCCGTTTGATGATTAAAAAGCATTTTTATCCATATAAATTATATTTTTTTCCATTTAAAATAAAGCTTGCCTGTGGTATTATAAAAGCACAGTATACATACCGGTGTCTGAAAAAAATTTAAAGTCGTAAAGCGGCGAATGGAGGTAAATATGAAGAAATTTGCTTTTATAGGAGCGGGAAGTTTGCAGTTTTCAAGCAGCTGCGTTCGTGATTTGCTTACCTTCCCTGCATTTTCCGAATGTGAATTTGCATTGATGGATACAAATGCAGAAAATTTGAAAAATATAGAAAAAGTAGTAAACAGAATAATAGAAAATATGAACTGCCCAAAGTGCAGAGTTACGGCAACCACCGATCGAAGTGAAGCACTAAAGGATGCCGACGGAGTTCTTTGTACGGTTTTCAACGGCGATATTGATATTTGGCAGTATGATATAACCATACCGAAAAAATACGGAATAGACATAAATGTCGGTGATACAAGAAGCGTTTCGGGTATCTTCAGAGCGCTGAGAAATATCCCACTTATGCTTGACATATGCCGTGATATAGAAAAATATTGCCCCAACGCCGTATTTTTGAATTATACAAATCCAATGTCTATGCTTTGCGGCGCTATGCAGAAATATTCGAATGTTGAGGTTACCGGTTTGTGTCACAGTGTTCAGGGTACAATAGATATGCTTGCCCAATGGCTTGGTATTCCCTATAATGAGATAGTGTATAAGTGTATGGGAGTAAACCATCAGGCATTTTTCACTGTATTTGAGCATAATGGAGAAAATTTATATCCAAGGCTAAAAAAACTGCTTGAAGATCCCGAATATCTCAATAAGGAACAGGTTAGAAACGAAATGTTTTTAAAATTGGGATATTATGTTACGGAGTCAAGCGGTCATAATTCAGAATATAATCAATGGTTCAGAAAAAGACCGGATCTTATTGAAAAATACTGTACTCACGGCACAAACTGGAACCCGGGCGAGTATGCTTTTTCACTCAATTTGAGAAAAGACAGAAAAGCAAACATACAAAAGCATTATGACGAATGGTTTGAAAAGGAGTTTGACAGTAAAAAGAGTCGTGAATATGCGGCGGATATATTCAATGCTCGAATTGGTGACGGAAAACCGTTTATTTTTAACGGAAATGTTATTAACAATGCGTCCGTACCGAATCTGCCGGCTGACGCTTGCGTGGAGGTGCCCGTTGTGGCGGACAGAATGGGATTTAAAACAACAATTGCAGGACCGCTTCCCGACCATTTGGCAATATTGGTTAATACTACTGCACGCATGGAGTCCCTTGTGGTTGAGGCTGCCATGAAAAAGAGCAGAGAGATGGTATATCATGCGGTTTACATGGATCCTCTTTCTTCGGCGGTATGTTCATTGGATGAAATAAAGAATATGTGTGATGAACTATTTGAGATAAATGGGGATTTTTTGGGGGATTACAAATAATGCGAAAAATAAGCGGCGCATCTTGCCCTTTATCGGGGCTTGAAGTACACCAAGTACGACTGCGCCCCTCAAAAGGGCAAGTTGCTTGCCTCTTTTCCGGAATATGCTGATGACGAGCAGCACAAAAATATGAGGCACATTTTAAGCGACAAAATAGGCGATTAAAATGATTAAATGGTTACAATTCAATTAAATTGTAATATAAAATGATAATGCAGATAATAAAATAAAAATATTTACCAATTTAAAAATAAAGCTTGATTTTATTTTAAAATGTGGTATAATAATAATGTGACCGGAGATACGGTCGTATGAATAATATTTTTATATGGGGATGCAACGGCTTCGACGGGGATGAGGAATCCGGAGCTGCAGGTAGTGTTGAGTGCCACTTAAAACGGCTCAAACTTAAATATAAACGCTAACAACGAATTAGCTTTAGCTGCCTAATCAGGCAACCGTCTTATCTTTGAGGACCGCGGCTTAGAATAAGGCGTCTACCGGCGGTGAACGTGAATAAATGATTGTTTCGGCATTTATCATGAATCAGAAACTACCGAATGCGCAGCTTTGACTGTGGAACGGCGCATGAGGGAATGTTGACCATAGTCTAAACTTGTAGATGCTACGGAGGATTTGTTTTCGGACACGAGTTCAACTCTCGTCATCTCCACCACGTCAGAGCAAAGTGCGTTTGACTCCGTTTTTGCCTTATGGCAAAAACATCCGTCCACTCCCTTGCTCTTCCTTTTCCCCAAAAAGCCAACGGCTTTTCGGGGACCCCGGAAGTGCTGATGGAGAAAGTTCGGATACTGACGCATCTGCTCCACCAAATAACAAAACCGCATAAACACTTACAAATTCTGTGTTTATGCGGCTTTTTGCTTTATTTTAATAATTTCAAGACTATAAACAGCATTAAAAAAATAAGCACTAAGTTGTCAAAAAGTTGTCAGCTCATACCGATGGTTTTTGCTTGAAGATAATCGGAGCTTTTCAAAAGATTTTTCTTCATCTTCAGATGGGATATATTCCATACCAATCGTGCATTTGCATTTATTTTTATACAGTTCTTCAAAAACTGTCCTATAATCAATGTTTCCTGTTCCGGGTTCGTGTCTGCCCGGATAATCTGCGATATGTATGTGACCGGTAACAGGCAGCAGCTCAATCAAATTTTCAACAGAAAAATCATTTTCCGCAGTTTGATGATATATATCATAAAGCAGCTTTACATTTTTGCACCCTATATTTTTTACAATATCAGCAACACTTTTAATATTGGGGAGCAAATAATTCGGTCTTTCCTTTAGATTAATAGGTTCAATCAACAATGTTATTTTTTCTGTTTCAAATATGTTTTTAACGGCTTCAATATTTTTATAAACATTTTCAACCTGCTTTTCAAAAGAAATACCGTCAATTGAATCACCTACTGTTGCTATTAATTCTTTAGCTTCAAGTTTTTTTGCTGTTTCTATTGACTCGAAAACGGCCTGTTTTAATTCCGGTAAATTGGCTGAATTGAGCATATTGTTTCCTATTGCAGACATTACCTTTTCATCATTGCTTCCAATACAGAACGCCGATACATTCATATCCAATCTCTGAATTTCGCTTTTTATTCCGCATATATCCTTATTTTGCCATTGCCAAAATTCAACGGTACTAAAGCCGTTATCTTTAATCAGAGCAAGTTTTTCACAAAAATCCATGTTTTGATATATTATATCCGCACACATACTGAATTTCATAATATTCCTCCTTTTAAAACTTTTCCGACAGCACAAAACGTAAGTTAAAACAATTGGATTATAAATTTGTGTTACAATTAAATATTATGTAATATATTTTTCAACTTATCAACACCTTGTTTTATGCTGTTATCTTTATTGAATACACTCGAGGTTCCCACAACAAAAATATCCGCACCTGCCGCATACATTTTTGGGACATTTTCATAACTGCAGTTACCGTCAACCTCAATAATAACATCAGCCTGCCCGTTTTCATCAAGAAATTTTCTCATTTTCTTTATTTTTTCAAAGCTTGTTCCTACGATTTTTTGACCGGAAAATCCGGGATTTACACTCATTATCAAAACCATGTCAAGCTCCGAAATAATTTCTTCAAGAACATTAATCGGAGTCGCCGGATTTATTGCAACCGCTGCCCTTGCCCCTCTGTTCTTTATAACAGAAATAACTCTTTGAAGGTGATTTGTACTTTCATAGTGAACAGATACAATATCGTTTTTCCTAAGTTCAAGCTTTTCGATTATCATTTCCGGATTTTCAGCCATTATATGAAAATCGAAAGGTAAATCCGATGCCTTTCTAAGAGTGTTGAGCATTTCTGTGGGAAGCATGAGATTAGGCACAAAATGGTTATCCATTATATCGCAATGAATATAATCTATACCGGAATCTTTAATCTCAGAAAGTGCTTTTCCCATATTCAATATATCGGCACACATTATTGATGCTGAAAGCATATATTTTCTTTTTTTGTTCATAGGAATAAACGCTGCCCCGTAAAGAGGAGAATTTTCTCCAAGCGTGCCCTTTTTGATAACAGGAGCTTGATCTATATAATAGCAATGTTCTTTAATATAGTCAATTAACGGGTTTAAATATAAATCCTCTTGTTCACACAATCCCCCGCTGAACAAAAGACAATCCACTGATAAAAGATTGGTTATGGATACAAGCGCCCTCCCAAGCATTTCAACAGCCTCTGATATAGCTTTTTTTGAATTTTCATCACCGGACATTGCGCTATTGAATAGATCCTTTGCATCATGTCCGCTTCCCAAAATTTCTATTGCGGTAATATCAAGACCGCCTCCGGCACAGTATTTTTCAAGACAACCTCTTTTACCGCAGCCGCATTGTCTTCCGTTTTCAACAGTGGGTAAATGTCCGATTTCACCGGCACAGCCTAAATCTCCGGCATATATTTTTCCGTCTGTAACGATACCGGTTCCTATACCTGTTCCCAATGTAACACAAACAACGGATTTTGCATTTTTTCCGGCTCCGCAAAGATACTCGCCCCACGCAGCGGCTCTCGAATCCTGAACAATACATACCGGTATATTTAATTTTTCTTCAAGATTTCCTGCAAAATTTTCATTTAATAAATCAATATTCGGAGCTTTTAAAATTCTTTTGCCGTCTTTGCTTACAGTTCCCGGTATTCCGACTCCCACAGACAATATGTCATTGTAATTCACATTACATTCAGAACATAATTCCATAATGCAATCATGTATAAACTGAATTAGGTTGTCAATATCCTTAATATATGTTTTTTTATTTTTCAGCAAAATCTTGTTCTCGGAAAAAATACCTATATTTATTTTTGTCCCACCTATGTCAATTCCTATCTTATACATCACATTTCTCCGTTTTCTATATCTGCTATCATATCAATTCGTTTTTGATGACGGCCGCCCTCGTATTTTGAATTTAAAAATTCATCAACTATCATTTCCGCAGTCGCAGAGCCAATAACCCTTGCTCCGAATGCAAGCATATTTGCATTGTTATGTTGTCTTGCAAGCCTTGCGCTGTACGGCTCCGAACATACAACGGCTCTTATGCCTTTTACCTTGTTAGCCGCAATTGATATACCGATACCTGTTCCGCAAATTATTATTCCCAAATCACATTCTCCGTTTGCAACGGCATCTGCTGCTTTTTTTCCGTATATGGGATAATCTGTTCTTTCTGTACTGTTTGTTCCGAAATCAACCGTTTCATATCCTTTTTTCTCTATATATTCTTTAATATGTTTTTTTAAATCAACTGCCACATGGTCATTTGCAATCGCTATTTTCATTATTACACCATTAAATCCTTTCACCCAAACAATTATGAAACGCTTGTAAGCCGCTATGCGGCTGCATTTCATAATTGTTCAGCAGTCATTAAATAAAATTGTTTGAAGCAATTTTATTCAAACTTATACCTGTCATTTTTATTCATCACATTTAATTGCACCTTTAATAAAGTTGTTTGTGTGTGCTTCCATTTCATAATTGGCTTTGTCAAATTCCTCCATAGAATAAATATGGTTTGTCAGACCCTTGAATTTCCATATATCCTTTGATATAAGGTCAAGACCGCGTCTGCAAAGCTCTGTTTCGAAGTCTATTCTTCTTTCATGACAATTAATCATTGTAACAGCCTTCATATTCCAAAGCTTAAAATCGGCATTTCTCATACCGTCGTTGTGAAATCCTCCGATTCCAACCCTTGCGTGAGCGCAAGCAAGTTCACCTGCCAAGTCAAGTCCGCTTTGAGTTCCGGCAAACTCCATAACATTTTGGAATCCGGTATGGAAAATGTCTGTTTTATGTCCGTCTCTTGTCAAGTCGGGAGATTCCCATGTTTCCCAGTTAAGACGCATAAAATTCGGAAGCTCATCCGGATGATATACCTCGTTTGCACCGTATTTTAACGCATTCTCTCTTGCTTCGGAACGAAAATCAATCGCAGTGATTTGTCCGTATCCCATTGCTTTGAACATTGAAATCATTCCCAAGCCCATATATCCGCATCCTACAACAGCTACGGCATCGCCAATCATAACCGGCATCATTTTGCTACCTACACTCATCAAGCATCCGATCGGCTCAACAATTGCATCTTCGTCAGCAATGTTTTCCGGTATATGCATTGTCTTATCGGGATCCATTACTATGTATTCCTTATATCCTCCTCCGCCAAGACCGGTAACTCTGTCACCGACATGAAATCCTTTTACATTTCTGCCTACTTCAGCAATATATCCCATTGTTTCATGTCCAAAAGTATCTCCGGGTTTGGCAACTGACCATGGATACCATTCGGAATGACACATACCGGTGTATTTTACACGCACTAAAATATGGTTATCATCAATTTTTGGTTCATCGGTCTGTACAACTTTGCTTTGCTTGGGACCGATCATAATTATTTGTTTCATAATAATCTCCATTCCGACGCCCTGTGTCGGCACAAATCATAACTCGGAAAAGAAGCAAGCAGATTGCTCTTTTGAGGAGCGCCGACGTATGTTCAGTGAGAGTCAAAATCTTTGATTTTGCTACTCGAACTAATGCAACGCAAAACGTAGGTTTTGCTATTGTATTGATACTTCAAGCTCCGATAAAG
>JAXEIW010000033.1:0-8463 GCA_034101885.1 Clostridia bacterium
ATATTTCAAGGCATTGCTATTGCAGTGAATCATATATTAATCATACCTTTAAAAAGCTGACAAACAAAAGCGTCAGCCAATATATAAACGAGCTTAGAATAAAAAAGGCAAAAGAGCTTTTGAATAATACCGATTTGAGCATAAAAGAAATTTCCGAAAAGGTGGGATTTACCGAAAGCAACTATTTTTCAAATGTTTTCAAAAGCAGCTGTTATATGTCCCCAAAAGCCTACAGACAGCAGCACAAAGGCTGATATTTATTTAATGACTGCTGAACAATTATGAAACGCAGCCGCACAGCGGCTTACAAGCGTTTCAGACTTGTTTTGGTGCAAGGATTTTGTGCATTTTTGCAAAAAATCCTTGCACCATGAATAAATATTTTGCCACCAAAATATTTATTTCAGCAGCCTTTATCAATGTGAACTATGTAAAATCTTTGATTTTACATGAAAAATTTTGACAATAGTCATAATTTTTCTAAATGCGATTGAAAATCGCATTTATTCAGTGAGCATTATTTAATTACGCTCCATGCCTTAACAAGCTTTTCAACCGTCCATGCCGCATTGGCAGGAGAAGTTGAGGGAAGACATACGGCGTTTATCTTAACAGAATCCTTAATGTATTTACGGTAATATTTATCCGCCGTTTTGCCGTTCGTGAATATTTTCTTTATATCTGCGGAATTTAGTATTACCGATAAATCATTTGCACAAACGTTTTTTATAGAACTGTCCGAGCTGCCTGTTATTTCACAGGAAGCAATAACGTCCCATAAAGCAATATGATGTGAATGCAAAAATTCCTTTTTTTCCGGAATGGTTTCGGGAAGCTTGCAGTTGTAAATGGTTGAAAGAACTTTCCAGAACCGATTTTGCGGATGCCCATAGAAAAAATTCTGCTCCCGTGATTTTACGGAGGGAAAGCTTCCCAATATAAGTATTTCGGATTTTTTGTCAAACAACGGTGGAAACGGATGTGTAATCATAATAATCTCCAATCTGACGCTTTCGGACAGCATAAATAATAACGGGAATAAAAAATATGTTATTATTCCTTTGTATATAAACGTTAATTTTATTATATCATTTTATTTGGTTTTGGTCAAACAATTTATAAAAATTCACAGTTAAATCTGTCTTAAAAGAAAAAAATTAATTCAGTTCCAAAAGTTTCCTTATAGGATTTCCCGAAATTTAGCATAAAACTACAAAATATGCACAAACTACTTTTGCAAATACAAAAATGCAAAGGAGATAATTTATATATGAAAGCAACAGGAATTGTAAGACGTATAGATGATTTGGGTAGAGTTGTGATTCCAAAAGAAATAAGAAGAACGTTAAGAATAAGAGAAGGAGACCCCCTTGAAATATTTACCGAGAAGGATGGGGAAGTGATATTCAAGAAATATTCACCGATCGGAGAACTGGGCGATTTTGCGCTTACCTATGCGGATACTCTCGCTAAAACCACAGGCAAGGGAACCTGTATAACCGACAGGGACAGTATTATTGCCGTATCGGGAATACCGAAGAAGGAATTAATGGAGAAAAGGGTAAGCAGGGACATAGAAAATGTTATGAGCGAAAAAGCACCCTATAAATCACAGGGACAGGGCAGCGGTCTTTCTATTGCGGAGGGAAATGAAAAATATAACGCAGGCGTTGTTGTTCCCATAGTGTCTGAGGGAGATACAATCGGCTCTGTTATATTTATAATGAATGACGGCGAGTTAATGGGCGAGGTTGAAACAAAGCTTGCGGAATCGGCTGCCGGTTTTTTGGGAAAACATATGGAAGGATAATTGGTCAAACGGTGAAAAAACTGCTGATCTCGGAGCATATAATTTAAAGGCATTTGAGTATATACACAAATGCCTTTAGTTATGCCGTAAAATCAGGTTTTTTCTGCAAGATTGGTTAAATCGTTGCTGCTGACACGGAAGGTTGTCCAGTCATTCATGGGAGAAGCTCCCATGTGCTTGTAAAACTCAAGACTTGATGTATTAGTGTTGGGACAGCTGAATTCAAGCTTTTTACATTCTCTGTCAACCGCCATTCGGGCAATTTTTTTGAAAAGCTGCTTGCCGTAACCATGTCCTCGGTATTCGGGGCGAACATATAAATCTTCTATGTAAAGACCTGCTCCGCCCATGAAGGTCGAAAAATTATGATAGAATAAACAAAATCCTATTACATTTCCGTCAACTGTTTCAAATAAAACCTCTGCCTTATTTCTTATAAAAATCCAGTCCTCAAGGCTTTCTTCTGTTACCGCCAATTTTTCTGCCAAACCCTCGTATTCTGCCAGTTCCTTTATGAATTGAAGTATAATCGGTAAATCGGATCTTCTTGCATATTTAAAAGCAATTTCACCCATTTTTTATCCCCCTTAATAAAATCCAAAATTTTCAGCACGGCAAAGTGTTTTTAAATGCTTCATATAAGTTGCCGCCACTTATGAATTATAACACATTTATTGAAAAAATCAATAGAATTTTAAAAGTTTTTTTAATATTTGAAAAAAATTTTATTAAAAGACAAAAAGACAAGGGCAAGACAAGGGGACGGTTCTACCGTCCTATTTTTTCAATAACGCCTTTACTTATACTTGTCAATCTGCTTATCTGCCTGATTGACAAGCCGTGCTTTCTCAATTCTTTTATAAGACAATAGAACCGTCCCCTTGTCTACCCTTGTCTACAGATTCACATAATATGCTTTTTTGAATATTATGTTAATAAAGATATTTTATCTTTTAAAGAAAATATTCATTTTATTTAAAACAGTATGATTTATGCCGCCGGATATAGGCGGCGGATTGGAGGAATATTATGGAGGATTCAAAAAATTATTCTCACTGCCCGATAACCGGCTGCGGATGCGTAGGATATGCTTACGTTCCGATTCAGCTTTTGAATGAGGTATATTCCGTTGATGATGCTTTGATGAACGGTACTGTTTTTCCGGAGTTGAATTTGAGCATTGAGGAATACGGATATGTTTGTAAAGGAACGGGGGGCGATGTCAATGGATAATAAACAGGCACAGGCTTTAAATAAGCTGCAGTCTTACAGTTTTGCCGCTTTTGACTTGCTGTTATATTTAGATACTCACCCCGATGATAAATCCGCTTTTTGTATGTTTAGAGATTTGGTTGCGAAGTCTAAAGAACTCAGGTCTGCATATCAGAAGGCATACGGACCGCTGACTGCATTTGATTCTGCAATGAGCGATTGCTTCGATTGGATAGACTCGCCGTGGCCATGGGAAAAGGAGGCTAATTATTAATGTTCAGTTATAATAAAATTTTGGAATATCCTATTAAAATTAAAAATCCCGACCCGCGTCTTGCCAATATCATTATCACGCAGTATGGAGGACCGGATTTCAACTGTTTGAGTAAATTCCTTACTTCCAAAAGACACATTTGATTGTTTTTCCGTCCTCTCCACCCTTAACAATTTCCTTGAAAATAGTCCTTGCCACCTTGTTTTTCTCAACATTACTTACATTTTCATCTTTCAAAATTTCTGTTAATCTGCGAAGTTCTTTCTTATTTATTTTTGCAACTGCTTTTGGCTGTTCTTCAGCCTTTTTTTCCTTCATTAAAGCTTTCAAATTTGCAATCTCATCAAGAAGGCTTTTTTTATTTGCTTTATATTCCTGAAGGGTATCTACACCATCCTCGTAAGCCAATCTAACACGGTCTAAACGAATTTCCAATCGTTGTATCTGAGTTGAAATAATTAAGCTTTCATCTTCTGTTTCCGTTTGCTCAATAGTTTCAGGTTCAGCAAATGCGAGTTTTACATTTGGAAGTGTAACATTAGATAAAGTATTCAAAATAATCCCATCTAGCTTAGTGGTTTTTATATATCCAACACCTTTACAAGTGCCTCTGCTTCGATTTGAACATCCATAAAATCCACCTTGATTTGATAATACGGCACCGCATTTTTCACATCTTACGATTCCTACCAACCAATGAGATAATTCTTTTCGGTCAGGATCATAATATTTTCTGTACTTTACTTTTTGCTCGTGCATTTTCTCCTGAACTTTTTCCCATGTTTCCATATCAATTATAGCTTCGTGCGGTCCATCGGTTATAATAGCAGTTGTTGCTGTGTAATTTCTCGATAACTTTCCATCAGGATTCCAACGAGTTTTACCTATGTAAACAGGATTGTTGAGCCAATATTCTATTGTCATATTTTCTATTTGATTACCTCTATGTGTTCTTATGCCCATAGCATTTAAAGATTTAGCAATAGATAAAAATCCTTTACCATTTGCATAGTCATTAAAAACCTTACGGATGATTTCTGCCTCTTCCGGTACAATAACATATTTACCGTTTTCAACTTTGTATCCATATCCTGCTATTGATAACACGCCACCTCTTTTTGCCTTTTCTGTCATCCCTCGCTTAACTTCTTCTGCAAGATTGATACTGTAATATTCATCCATTGCTTCAATCATTGCTTCAAAAAGAATAGACATCTTATCATCGCCAACATCTTCACTAATTGAAATGACATCAATATCCAGTTCTTTACGAAGCATTGATTTATAAACAACACTATCTTCACGATTTCTAGCAAATCTGCTATATTTCCAAACCAATATTACATCAAATGGTTTTGGGTTAAGCTTTGCTAAGCCTATCATAGTATTAAAGGCAGGTCTCTTTTTGGTGTTTCTACCACTTATACCTTCATCCATAAAGATGAACTCTTTAGGTAATAACATTTGATTTCTTTCTGCATAGAGTTTGATTTTTTCTAACTGACTATCAGGACTAAATTCAATCTGATCATCAGTAGAAACTCTTATATACGCTGCCGCCACTTTCATTTTAATTAACCTCCTTCCCCGAAAAAAACGGCAACTATTTATTCTACGCATTAATTTTAGCAAAGCCGCTTTTTGAAATCAAATTTTTTGGTCTGTAATTTTTATTTTTTGTTTATAATATTCGCTTAACGCTCGCACTTCCATATCTTCTTTCCATTTCTCTATTTCATCTTCATTCAAGCTTGAAAGCATTATAAGAGAATTGATTATATTTTTAATTCGTTCTATAAAGGAGTTGTCATACTATGAAAAAAATATTATCGTTTATATTAGTATTATTAGTATTATTTGTATTGACCGGATTAACCGGATGTGATGAAAACGTAAGCGGAGATATTGCTTCGTCAGCAGACGAAACAGAAATTTATACTCAGGCAGATGATGAAAACAGTTTGAATGAGAGTATGCCGAGTAAACCAAGAGAAGGTCTTTATAAGGAAATTATAAATAATGTTTATTCAAACTACGGAGACATGCGCGTGCATTATCTTGATGTTGGGCAGGGAGATTGCGCATTTATAGAACTTAGCAATGGTCAGACAATGCTCATAGATGCAAGAAATCCTCAAAGCAGAGCAGACATTGTAAATTATATAAAAAGTCTTCAATACTCAATCTAAGAATAATAAAACGAAAGTGGAAACAGGTGTTCTGCAAAGTTTTTTGAATTTAATATGTAAAGAATTGCAATATTTAAGGGGTATATCGTTTTTTTGCGGTATACCCTTATATTATACGAAATAATAGGTGTTTGTATTTGAGGATAGTATAAACAACTGTCTTTTTCAATAGGGCATTTGGTTTTTTAGTGCAGCCAATTAATGTCAGAACTTTGTTCACTGGGCAGTGTAAATATTATATTTAAGATATTTACAATTACATATTATCAAATTTGTATAATTTATATGAAAACTCGAATATTATATTGAAAAATAGTATAAATGGTGGTATAATAAAATAAATTGGGTTGCCTTAATTGCCAAAGTGAAGTTCGGATTTTTGTCCTAAATTTTTGAAAACACCCGAAGTTCACCTTGACAAAATGAGTAGCTATATAGATATTTCAAGATTTTCAGAGCCAAGGAATTTTAGTCACCGCCAAAGGCGGCTTGACCTTTACAGGTTGCTGATGAAAATGCTACAATGGTGTATTCGAAGGCTGAAAAGTATAGATATTTCTGAGTTTCCATCGCCTTCGGTAATTTTTTCAAAGCATTTTTAGCAGCGTTCTGTCAAGGTTGACGGAAATATGATATAATCTGAGTGGTTGCCTATCTGCGGAAAGCAGGTATTTATGAGTAGATTAACCTTATCAGACAGAGTTGCAATAGAGAGTGGTATATATGAAAAACTGAAATTGAATGAAATAGCCAAAAAGATATCAAAATCTCCTGGCACTGTATCCAGAGAGATAAAATTGAATAGCACTAAGGTAGCAGGCGAAAAACCATATGGAAAAGATTGCGTTTTTGCAGGATTATGCCGAAGATGTAATTTGTGCGGCAGAATCTATTGTTCAAGAAAATGTGTTACTTGCAGAGAGTTCGATTGCAGGACAGTATGCAAAAGATATTGCAACGAGCCGTGTACAATTCTGTCTAAACCGCCGTATGTATGCAATACTTGTTCTAACAGAAGACGCTGTAAAGCGGACAGAGCATATTACATTTCACATCAAGCAGATGCCATGTCAAAAAGACGATATTCTGAAGCAAGAAGCAATATTCAAGCCGATATCGAAGAATTGGCGAAAATAGATGAGATTGTATCTCCTTTGATATTAAAGGGACAGCCATTAACTCATATATGGAGTGAGCATGGAGAAGAGATTGGAATATCTCAGAGAACATTATACAGATATATCGATTTAGGGGTTTTGAGCGTAGGAAATATTGATCTGAGGCGAAAGGTTGCGTACAGACCGCGTAAAAAGAAAAAAGAGGTTTCCGAGTGGGTTTTAAACCAGAACTATAGAAAAAATCGTGGATATGACGATTATCTTAAGTATATGGAGAAACACCCAAATACATCTGTTGTTCAAATGGATACAGTAAAAGGCATACGAGAACAAGGCAAAAGAATGCTCACACTACATTTTTGTGATACAAATATGATGCTGATTTTACTGATGCTTGATTGCAAAGCAGATAGCGTTGTAGAGCAATTTGATAGGCTGACGGGGTTGCTTGGTCTTGAAGAGTTCAGAAAAGTATTTCCGGTCATATTAACCGACAATGGTTCTGAATTTAAATATACAAGAGAATTGGAAATGACGGAAGATGGAAAAAGACGAACCAAAGTATTTTACTGCGATCCACAAGCTTCGTGGCAAAAGCCTAAAATTGAGAAAAATCATGAATTTATCCGTTATGTATTGCCGAAAGGGAAATCATTCAGTCCATACACGCAAGACGATATGGTACTTTTGATGAATCATATTAACAGTGTCAAAAGAGATATTTTGAAAGGAATATCGCCATATGAGGCTGTAAAAAACGAAAGCGTACTGCATTTAATGGAATTAATGGGATTAAAGTTAATACCGGCAGATGAAGTGAATTTAACACCAAGTTTGCTTAAAAAGTAGAAAAAGTTAAAAGAAAAAGCAGAAGGTGACCGCAATATTGTTATTAAGACAGGTTGCATTCACCTTGACAAAATGAGGTTTCAGTCTGTCTTGTTTGCCTTGCAAAAAAGACAATGAAATATATTAAAAATGTGATTTTGTAGAGCCAGATGAGTTCTCAAAGCCACAAAAATACGGTTAAAACGGAGAAAAATTAGTTAGTGGACTAATTACCCTAACTTCACTTCTTCATTTAACCTAAATTGGGTTGCCACAAACCCGGATAGGAATGAATTATCGGCAACAGAAAAGTTTTATTATTAAACAGGAAGGGATTAATAAATTATGAGAAGGAAAACACCTATCATTACAATAGCTTCATTCATAATGGCTTCTTTCATTGCTCAGCAGGTATGTGCGTCAGGCATAAGCTATTTGCCGGATGTTACGGCAGAAATGTCAGAGACTTCTTATTGGACTGAAAACGACGATCTTCTGATGACATACAAGGAGATTGAAGAACTCAATGCTCTGACCATATCATCAAAGGGTACAAATATGTACGATTTAAAAAATCAACCTGAAACGACAGATGGTATAGCTCTTAATGAGAGAATTAAGAATTCCTCTCTTGCCGATGCGTCATACTACCTCGGTTGGACGTATCCCGGAAATGAAAAGCTTGCAGAGCAGGCAGACTATGATATTTTGATAGAAAATACGCAGAATCCGAATCCATTACAGGAACAGCCTGTAAAATATGCGGTGGCGGTTCGCAGAACGGAGCTTCGAGCGTTTCCGTCGTATATACCTATATGGGATGATCCGACTGACAAGGAATGTGATTATCAATATCTAACAAGTATTCGTGTGAATGAGCCTCTTGTAATTACTTCTGTGTCCTCCGACGGAAATTATTATCTCGCAAAAAGCATATCCTGTTCAGGCTGGGTTGCCGCCGCAGATGTTGCCTTATGTGCCGATAAAGACGAATGGCTGTCTGCATGGGATTTTCCATCTGAGAAAACTCTT
>JAXEIW010000034.1:0-7931 GCA_034101885.1 Clostridia bacterium
TAAGCATATTATTAACATAAAACATCTGTGCTTTATCATACAATCAATCCTACATTCTACCATACATTGGTATTGTGTTCAATTCTGTTTTAATTAATTTTAAAGTATTATACCATTTTTATCGTTTAAATGCAAGCAGAATTTAAACAAAATATTTTTTTATAAAAAATATGAAGTGATAAGTTAAGTTCCGCTTTCAATGTATCAAAATGGAATTTAACTTTTCACTTCAGCATGTTTGCGAATTTATTGTTTTTCATTTTCTCATATCAAAAATTTCCCTAAATAATAACTGCAAATACGGAATATGTTAAAACAACCCTGTTTAAGCAGATAAAACCGTATTGCAGTCTTTTTACAAGTTTTTACACAATTTTTTCTATAAAAATATCTCTGCAGTCCTCTTTTCGAATGGCAATAACTGCACCTCGTATCATGTATGCCGTGGGATCACCGGCAGGACTTTTTCCCACACATTCCACAACGGTATCATTAATAAGACCGATGTCAAGCAGCCGCCTGCGCATACTTCCCACAGATTTGAGTTTTTTTACAATTGCAAATTCTCCGGGCTGTAAAAAATCAAGCGTTATATTTTCATTCATTGCTAACCTCCCCATGCCGATTAATATTTCAATAAAGCGGCAAAATACAGGATTACACTTTATTATATATACCCATTTAAATTATCGTGTTTACATAACAAAATTCCCACAGATATTACCTTCAATGCGATTAAATAATCAATGCCGCATCATATCATGATATTATATTCTATTCAGCAACACTGATATGGGTTACAAAATATATAAATTATTGTTTTGTTCCGATTGTTTTTTATTAACCGTATCTATGACAAAATTACAGAACCTTTCGGTAGAGTCAGGTTTTCCTATATGCTCAATGCTTTGCTTTAATAAGTTTAATCGCCACGGATTATTTATAAGAACATATAAGGCCTCATCTATGGGATAGGTAGGCGTTACCATAACCGCAGCGCCGCTGTTTACCAAAAATTCTATATTCCTGTCCTCTTGACCGGGAATGGGATTCATAATTATTGCGGGAAGTTTTTTTGCAAGAAGCTCTGAAGTTGTAAGACCGCCCGGTTTTGTAATAATACAGTCGGAAGCGTCCATAAGTACGTCTACATTTTCAACAAAACCGTAAGGATATATATCCTTTTGCCATTTGTGTATTTCTATCTCCTTTTTTGCCTTTGCGTTATTTCCGCACACGCAGAGAATCTGAAAGTCAAAAGCAAGCTTATCTATTTTTTCGAGTGCTTTGACTATATTTCCAAAACCCATTGAACCCATCATTATAAGAATAGTAAATTTATCCTGTATTCCAATCTGCTTTCGTGCATCCGGTTTAGGCATCTTAGTTGAAAATTTCTTTTTAATGGGAATACCGTAAGGCAGTATTTTATCGGTGGCAATTCCCTTTTTGTTCATCTGATTGTTTAACAAACTGTCGGGAGTTACATAATAATCAATATCTGTACTTTCCCAGAACGGATGCACCGTAAAATCTGTGACTATTCCGAAGGTAGGACATTTAATATGCCCCTTTTCCTTAAGATATGTCATTAAAAGGCAGGCATAGCTGTGTGTTCCGATAACGACATCCGGGTTAAACTCATCTATATATTCCCTTATTTTTTTTGAAACCATTTTTGACAGTATAGCAATCAATGAATGTTTATCATAGCTTTCATCATGCTTATCCAAAAGTGTATACGCCTTTCCGTAAACATCGGGCAGATATTTTGTCGAAAAAAGATATGCGTCCGATATGGAATCGCCCAATTTGGGATTTATGTATTCAAAAGTATCAAGCATCTCGCAGGTAAATCCTTTATCCTGAAAATAATCTATAACAGCCTGACCGGTGGAATGATGACCGAAGCCGGCTTTAACAGACATAACCAAACATTTCATAATTGACCTCCGTTCCGCCGCCTGCGGCAGCGCAAAATATGAAAATTAAAATTTAAACTCTGATTAAATAATATTTACTTTCCGCAAAATGAAATAACCGTAGTCTTTAATACGGTTAATTTTATGCGATTATGGATAGATATTACAACTTTAATTAAAAACTTTTGTCAATTTGTTTTATTTTGCAAAAAAAATCAAAGTTCTATTGAAAAATTCTCTAAATCGTAATATAATATGTTTATACGATAATTATAACAAATAATAAGATAAAATTCAAGTAAAATTTTTAAGATATTGTGCTGCAGCGTAAAAAGCCATAAAAAAACAACAGGGTTATAATTAATAACAATATCGAAAAATAATATATAAATATCGATTGCTATCGAATATAATGGAGGCTATTATGAGAAAAGATATACATCCCGATATAAAAAAAATTTTATTTTCGGAGGAAGACATAAAAAATATAGTTGAGAAAACTGCCGCAAAAATAAATGAAGATTACAAAGACGAGGAAATTACGGTTGTTGTAATTCTGAGAGGCAGTATGGTTTTTGCCGCTGACCTGATAAGATGTCTGAATATGCCTGTAACAGTTGAATTCATGCAGGCTTCAAGCTATGGTTCAAGTACATCATCAACCGGCTTTATAAATATCAAACGAGATCTGGATGCGGATATTGAGGGTAAAAACGTTTTAATAATAGAAGATATAATAGACAGCGGAAATACACTTTTCAGACTTAAAAATGTGCTTGAGGACAGAAAACCAAAAAGCTGTAATATATGCACTTTGCTTGATAAGCCTGAAAGAAGAGTAACAGACGTTGAGGTTAAGTATGTCGGAGCCATAATACCTGACGAATTTGTTGTCGGCTACGGTCTTGACTACGACGAGCATTACAGAAATCTACCATATATAGGCGTATTAAAAGAGGAAATTTATCAATAATACATATTATGCCGCATTTATAACTGCGCACCGAAAACAAAAAGGCTATGCTGCAATATGGCATGGTCTTTTGTAATCTTGCGCCGAAAATTTTCATGACAGACACTAACTGTCAAAAAATATCTTACCAATAAAGTGAAAGGGTGGCAATACATGAAAGCAGAACACAATTCCCGTATGAAAATATACAAAGAGCCCTTCGGAGCGGCAATCTGCGGATCAAAAGTAACAATAAGGCTTGGAATCTCTGACGGCGGAATACCGCATTTGGTCTGTCTGCACTGTCTTTTTAACGGAGAAGATAGAAGCTTTAATATGTCATATGTGTTTAAAATCGGCGATTGGTGCTTCTATTCGGCAGATCTGACAATGCCCGATAAAACCGGCTTACTTTGGTATTATTTTGAAGTCGTTGTGGAAAAAGGAAGAATGTATTACGGAAACAATCCCGAAGGACTCGGCGGATTGGGCAAGGAATATGAAAACGTTCCCGAAAGACTTTATCAAATAACGGTATATGACGAAAACTACAGAACTCCCGAATGGTTTAAGAATTCGGTTGTATATCAGATTTTCCCCGACCGTTTTTTTAACGGAAACGAAAACGGAGAATTTTTAGGCGAAAGAACCGATATTATTAAAAGAAAATGGGGAGAAATACCTTTTTACAAATCGGAACAATTCGGCGGAGAATACAAAGCAAATGATTTTTTCGGTGGGAATTTAAAGGGAATAACAAAAAAACTGCAATATCTTGCGGAGATGGGAATCGGTGCGATTTATTTAAATCCCATATTCAAGGCATATTCAAATCACAAGTATGATACCGGAAATTATATGCGGATTGATGAGAGCTTCGGAAGCTATGAGGATTTTTGCGAGCTTTGTGAAAAGGCGAAAGAATATGATATTAAAATAATTTTAGACGGTGTTTTCAATCATACCGGAAGCAACAGCATATATTTTAACAAGGACGGAGAATATAACAGCATCGGTGCGTATCAATCACAGGCTTCCCAATACAGCGATTGGTATAATTTTAAAAATTGGCCGGATGAGTATGACGCATGGTGGGGAACAAAAACTCTGCCAAATGTTAATGAAAAATCCGAAAGCTTTCAGAATTACATTTTAAAATCGGATGATTCGGTCGTAAAGCACTGGCTTAAAGCCGGTGCTTCGGGTTGGAGATTGGATGTTGTGGACGAGCTTCCCGATTTCTTCGTAAAGGAGCTTAGAAAAGAGGTCAAGAGTGTTAATCCCGATGCGGTAATTATCGGCGAAGTCTGGGAGGACGCCTCGAATAAAATCAGTTACGGAGAAACAAGAGAATATTTCCTGGGTGCGGAGCTTGATTCCGTTATGAACTATCCGTTAAGATCCGCTTTGATTGACATTGCTTTAAATAAAATTAACGCTGTGGAATTTGACCGCAGAATTATGAGTTTAAAAGAGAATTATCCCAAACCGGCATATTATTCTCTTTTAAATATATTGTCTACTCATGACGTGGAAAGAATAATAACCAAAGTAAGTGACGCGCCGGACAAAAATACGGTTGATAAGGATTTTATGGCAAACTATCGCCTTGAGCCGGAGGCATATGACACGGCAGTCAAAAGGGTTAAGCAGCTTGTTATGTTTCAGATGCTTATGCCCGGCGTACCTTGCGTGTATTACGGCGACGAGGCGGGAATGCAGGGATATAATGATCCTTTTTGCCGCCAATGCTTTCCCTGGGATAACATTGACAAGGATTTAAAGCTGTGGTATAGCTTTGCAATAGGACTCAGAAAAAGCTCCGATGCATATACAAAGGGTGATTTTGAAGGTATCTATGCCGTTAATGACGGATACGGTTTTATACGTATTCTTGAAAATGATAAACATATAGTCTGTGCAAATTTCGGAAAAAACACGGAATGGTTTCGTCTTGATCTCGCAAGATTTGACATACACGAAATAGAAAATGAGATATATGAAGAATACTATAATTCCGAGGATGGAATATATTATATTGAAATGCCTCCCGGAGATGTCAAGGTGTTCAGAGGACACAAATGGTAGTAAGTCTTAAAACAAATCGAAAAACGTGAATTATAATACCCTTTTTATACAATATATGGTGTTACAACCTCACAAAATACATTTATCCCCTTAATGGAAAATGGGCTGTTCTGTTAAACAGTCTGATAAAAAAAGAAATGACTCAAATTCCGTGGGCCGGTTGAGTCATTTCTGCTGTTATGAACTCGTCGTTTGTATATTTACAACGTCTTATAATTTCGGTATAAAGAAGGTATATAATCAATTATACTTTTTATGGATTTACACCGCAAAAAAATCATTTCTCTGCAACAAATATGAAATTCTTATTGCTCCAAAAATCAGGTGTAAAATGTATCTCTATATTTTTCCATTCCGAGGGAACTTCATATCCGACTACACCATTAAATTTTTTGCCGGCAGCCACTGTTCCGTCAAGCTGATTTTCATTTCCTTTTTCAAGTAAAGCGGCAATACCGGAAGTACAGACATAATCGTCACAGTATGCATCATAGCTGAGCATTATTTAACTCGGCAGATTCTCCCACATAAAAGACATTTTTATAATTTTCATTTTGATTTACTGAAGAATTGCTGTCACTGACCGCCTGTCCCGAAGATGGCGCAGACAAATCACCATAGGACAGCTATCATTAATTTAATGTCCGCCGAACTCAGCTATCAACATCAATAAAATCATCATAAGATGGCGGAGATGCGGACATATCATGTGTTTAACCGCCCAATTCTCACAAAAAAAACATCTTCCTGTTTTAAATCAATTACGGAAATCACGGCTCCTCTTCTGTTGTCATCATCCAGGGTTTTAAACTTAAACTTTTATATCCGGCTTTATACTATCAGCCTGTTTGAGAAGGCTAATTCTCTTCTTTTATTCTGGTTAATACTCTGTATCTTGACGGAGTGTAACCGACATATTTTTTAAACACTTGAGAAAAGTAACGGTTATCAAGGTATCCGACAAATTCGGCAATATCCATTATTGGATAGTTAGAGTTTGTTAATAGTTTTTTTGCAGCATCAATTCTGTATTGTATCAGAATAAATTGCGGGGTGTTGTTCAAATGAGCTTTAAAAAGCTTACATATATGATTTGGAGAAAGGTGAAGGTGTTGCGCAAGATCGTTTATTGTAATTTGCTCACTAAAATGTGTAGATATATATTTCAATCCTTCCACAACGTGTTTATTGTTCAAGTGTTTTGCATTTTCGGTAAAAAAAACATTTTTAAAATCTATCGAATTAGTCGAAATAGATGCCGCAAGCATATATAAAACTGACGTCATTGCTAATGATTGTTCGATATGTTCGTAATCGGCATACACTGCGTTTTTTATAAAATCGACATCTCTTGTAGCATTTAGCTTTATATATTTGAATTTGCCGGTAAGACCGAGAGCGTTAGAAAAAGAATTTGCGGTAATGCCGTTATAATTTACAAAAACTTCTTCAAAATTATCATCTGATACTTTGGTGATTGTATATTGATTGTTTCGGTGAAAATACCCGTCACCCTTATTAAGAAGAGTTCCGTTAACCATTACTGAACCTGATGTAATTATGTGTATACAGAAATTGTTCGGAGTGTGGTGAGGGATGTATTCTTTGGGAGCATGGCAATGGTGGCATATATGTGTAACATATAAGTTTTCATTAGTTATTGAATTGCTTGACAAGGCAGAAAGCGGATAAACTCCCGGACGACCTATGTATCTGTATTGTGCCATAAAACAAACCTCCATAAATTAATCAGAAATTCAATATATCAGATATATCAAATAAAAATCATTATTAATGAAAGATAGCTTCTTTATTTTCAGTATAACACAAAATAATTGATTTGTCAAACATGAATATAAAAGAGTATCTTTGCAGGGGAAATATGAATAAAAATTTCGAAAATAAACAGCAGAAATAGTTAATTTTTACCAGAATAAGAGATTTATACTTTTTTATGATGATTGATTTATCAACATAAATGGATAAAATCGTTCTATTAAATTGAATAGGTGTGTGTTATAACCAAAGTTTGCCTGAAAAACATTACAAAAGTTTCCGATTGACTTGCTCGGAAGTTTTTGTTTAAGCCGAAAACGGCGATGCTATCGTATATATTGTACTCATAAAAATCACCTGTGAGAATGGGAGAATAATATTTATCATTCTGATTTACGGTAGCAATTTTAGAAACATGGTTGAGTATTCTGCCGTAAACAGCAAGCTTTAAAAATCCCAGAACATCATAACTGATAATATCGTAATTTTTAAATGTTCCGACAAATGAACGAGGCCCTATATCGTCAAGAATTTTGTCAAAAAGGCAAGAAGCAAAAAGCTTTGGTTCACCAACACATTCGTCAGTATCTGAATGCATTGTTAAATGATATGCCTCTTTTGGAATATCTTTTTTAACATAAGGTAAAAGTTCAGGAATCAAGGGAATTCCGGCTTTAAAAGAGTCTTTTAATCTTTGCTCAAAATCAGGCTTACCGTCATCAAAGCGAGAAACAGGTCCGACATTTTCAATGACCTTTTTTCTGGTTACTCTAACCCCATTTTTTTCTACTCGGACACTTTCAGAAATTCTAATATATCTGTGACCATCTTTTGAGTATAAATCTAAATACATGTCATTCAACACCTCCACAGTACTATATATTTTACTGCAAAACAAAGAAAATGCCAACAGAAAAATGAAAAAATCCCGAAAAATCGAGATTTATTTTATGTTCTATATAATGACTGCTGAACAATTCTGAAACGCAGCCGCACAGCGGCTTACAAGCGTTTCAGAATTGTTTTGGTGCAAGGATTTTGTGAATTTTTGAAAAAAATCCTTGCACCATGAATAAATATTTTGCTACCAAAATATTTATTTCAGCAGACTTTATCAATGCGAACTGTGTAAAATCTTTGATTTTACACGAAAAATTTTGACAATAGTCATAATTTTTCTAAATGCGATTGAA
>JAXEIW010000035.1:0-11225 GCA_034101885.1 Clostridia bacterium
GGACGATGATGTAATCAATTGTCTTAAGCTTATAACCTTTGTACCAATGGAAGAAATCAGAGAAATGGAAAAATGGCAAGGACAGGAGCTTAATGCTGCAAAGAAAAGACTTGCGTTTGAGGTTACAAAGCTTGTTCACGGAGAAGAAGAAGCAATAAAGGCAAGAGATGCGGCAGAAGCTGTTTTTGCAAAGGGCGGCGTCAGCGCAGATATGCCTACATCAGAGGTTACGGCTGATGAAATAAAGGACAAGACAATTCTTGATTTGTTGGTTATGATTAAGCTTATTCCTTCAAAAGGTGAGGGAAGAAGATTGGTTCAGCAAAACGGACTTTCCGTTAACGATGTTAAGGTTACGGATTCCAATATGCCTGTTACCGATGACCTGTTCGGCAATGACGGAATGATTGTAAAAAAAGGTAAAAAAGTATTCCACAGAATAGTTAAGAAATAATATTAAAAATTTAAGTATATATGGCGTTTTTCGCTGTTTATGCGTATAAGCAGCATTTAAGGCTGAATCAATAGAATCTTTTATTAAACACAAATTCTGTATTTTTGTATTATTAAGGGGGACTATATTATTTGTAATATAGTTCCCATTAATGTAAAAACGGTGCTTTTCACCTTTTAGAACACAGTGGGAAATCCTACGGCACACTCAATGAAAAACAGCACCCTGTTTGTTTCTCTTTGCGTTAATATTATATTTTGCCGATTGCTTCGGTATGAGTAATATTTTAGTCTGTTATTTTCTTATTAGATGTATAAAATATCCATTTTGCGGAAATTATATTTAAATATTGAGTTGACTCAAAGCTATAATTGTGTTATAATTATTATATACGGATATTGGGAAAATTCTCCTGAATACATGGGAGAAGTTAAGTGTAAATTCGGTCAGATAAAGACTGTTGCCGGTTTACAGATGGTTTCATTGAAGAAAAATGATAAATTATAATAATCCCGAGTTAGGATTATTTAGATATATATTTTTATTGATTATTATTTTATTTGGAAAATTATGATAATTTAACTTTTACATAAAAGCAATATTATCTATTATTATAAATTTTTTGGAGGTAAAGTTAGTGGCAAAAAAATCAAAATTGAAAATCATACCTTTGGGCGGTCTTGATGAGATCGGAAAAAATATGACTGCCATTGAGTATGGTAATGAGATTATTCTCGTTGACTGCGGTATGGCATTCCCGGATGAAGAAATGCCCGGCATTGATTTGGTTATCAATGATATTACTTATTTGGAGAAAAACCAAAGTAAGCTTAAAGGAATATTTTTGACTCACGGTCATGAGGACCATATAGGGGGGTTGCCTTATTTTTTAAAGTCAATAAATGTTCCTGTTTACGGCACAAGACTTACGATAGCACTTGTTGAGCATAAGCTGAAGGAACATAATCTGCTTTCTTCGGTTAAGGTGGTAAATGTCAGAGCGGGAATGACTGTTAAAATCGGAAATTTCTTCAGCGTTGAATTTATCAGGACAAACCATTCCATAGCGGATTCGGTTGCTCTTGCCATAACCACTCCTTTGGGAGTTGTTATTCATATGGGTGACTTTAAGATAGACTCGACTCCGATTGTTGGAGAAATGATTGACCTTACAAGACTTGGAGAGCTGGGAAAAAAGGGTGTTTTGGCGCTTATGTCAGACAGTACCAACGTTGAGCGTAAGGGGTACGCAATGAGCGAAAGAAGCGTAGGAGAAAAGTTTGAAGCTATATTTAAGAATTGTAAAAAGAGAATTATAGTTGCGACATTTGCATCTAACGTTCACAGAGTGCAGCAAATTATTAATGCTGCCGTGGCAAACGGAAGAAAGGTTGCGGTTTCGGGAAGAAGCATGGAAAATATAGTTGAAATTTCCATAATGTTGGGATATATGAAGGTTCCCCAGGGCGTTCTTATAAATCTTGATAATATTAACAAGTATAATCCCGAACAGGTTGTTATTATAACAACGGGAAGCCAGGGCGAGCCCATGAGCGCATTGACAAGAATGGCTTTTTCCGATCACAGAAAGGTAGAAATAACCAAAAACGACCTTATAATAATATCGGCAACTCCTATTCCGGGAAATGAAAAGACGGTTTCTGCCGTTATTAACGAGCTGTTCAAAATCGGAGCGGAGGTTATTTATAAATCTTTGGCAGAGGTTCATGTATCGGGACATGCCTGTGAAGAAGAATTAAAGATGATTTTAGCACTTATAAAGCCTAAATATTTTATACCGGTTCACGGTGAGCACAGACATCTTGAGTTGCATAAAAGACTGGCGGAAAATATAGGAATGAACGGCAAGGACGTATTTATTTTGTCAAACGGTTCGGTTTTGGAATTTGATGAAGACAAAGCCGAGGTAACCGGTACTGTTCCTTCCGGACAGATACTTGTTGACGGTTTAGGTGTGGGAGATGTAGGAAACATTGTTTTGAGAGACAGAAAATTGCTTGCCCAGGACGGTATTATTATAATCGTAGCTACTTTAAATGCGGAAAACGGACAGTTGGCATCAGGTCCTGATGTTATTTCAAGAGGGTTTGTATATGTAAGAGAAGCCGAAGATATTATCGGATCGGTAAGAGATATTGCAAAAGACAGTATTATTCGTGCCTGCAAGGGAAGAGGCCATGATTGGGCTTCCACAAAAATTATGGTTAAAAACAATGTGTCAAGATACATCTATGAAAAAACAAACAGATCACCGATGATACTGCCTATTTTAATGGACACTTGATTTAAGAATGTTTTTTAATATTTTGTCATCAATTGACAAAAATGGTGTCGATCCCGAATATTTAATTGTTAAATATTTGGGATTGACATTTTAAATAAGGATATGGTATAATAAATACATAATTTAATAAAATTAAATGCTTTGAAGGGGAAAAAGTCCCGTAAACCAAGCCTTAAGAGAGTTGTTGGTTGCTGTGAAACAATGGTTGGAACGGTGTACGAACTCGCCCCCGAGCAGTCAGCTGAAAGCGTAAGCAAGTAGGTGGAACCGTTTTCTCTACGTTATAGGAGAGGACATTGATAGATGTCGCTAAGTGGGTGAATTTCACCAATAAGAGTGGTACCGCGGAAGAAGATTACTTTCGTCTCTTGCAATACTTTTTGCATTGCAGGGGACGTTTTTTTGTTCCTAAAGCAATGCAGCCGAAAATAAAAAAAAGAAAGGAAAAGAGATTATGAAAATTGCATTTTCTACATTGGGATGCCCGAATTACGACTGGAAGGACGTATATTCAATGGCAAAGGATTTAGGGTTTGACGGTATTGAAGTAAGAGAAATCAGAACGGAGTTTTACAGCTCTCCTTTTTCAGTTTCTAAATGTGAGGCTACGGCAAAGAAGCTTAAGGAAATTGGACTTGAAATACCTTGTATGTCAACAGGATGTGTTTTGAGCGAGATCGAAAAGTCGGAACAAAACATTGAAGAGGTTACCGAGTACATACAAATTGCCTCAAAGCTCGGAGCAAGCTACATAAGAATACTTGCGGACAGAAATCCGGCTCCGACAGGTGAAATTGACGATAATATCGTTATATCGGAAATAAAAAAGCTTATTCCGATTGCAAAGGAGTATAATATAATCTTATTGATTGAAACAAACGGTGTTTATGCCGATACAAAGAGATTGAAAAAATTACTTGATACAATAAATGATGAAAACGTTGCGGCTCTTTGGGACGTTCATCATCCATACAGATTCTTTAATGAAAGTCCGAAAGAAACAATTGAAAGTATTAAGGATTACATTAAATACATTCATGTCAAGGATTCGGTTATGAAGGACGGTATAGTATCATATAAGATGATGGGCGAGGGAGATATGCCCATAAATGATATTATGATTGAGCTTCGTTCAATTAATTATGACGGTTACGTTACTTTGGAATGGGTAAAAAAATGGGCTCCGGAGCTGACAGACGCCGGCATAGTATTCCCTCATTATGCAAACTTTATGTCTCCTTACAGAAAGTCGCACAAGCATCCGCTCCAGGACAATAATACCAAAACCGGAAAGTATATATGGCCTAAGGAAAGACTTATTAATTATACCTTTGCCGATGTGCTTGACAGAGTATGTGAGGAATTTCCAAATCAGTATGCATTCAGATATACAGAGCTTGATTATACAAGAACATATCCGGAGTTCAGAGAAGATGTTGACAGATTTGCACGGGCATTGATTGCAATGGGCGTCAAAAAGGGAGATCATGTTGCTATCTGGGCAACAAATGTACCTGCATGGTATATTACATTCTGGGCTTCGACAAAAATCGGTGCTGTTTTGGTAACGGTAAATACCGCGTATAAAATTCACGAAGCGGAATATCTGCTGCGCCAGTCCGATACGCATACGTTGGTTATGGTAGACGGATTTAAGGATTCCGATTATATAGGAATTATTAAAGAGCTTTGCCCTGAGCTTGACAGCTGCGAACCGGGAAAGCTAAATTCCAAAAAGCTTCCTTATCTTAAAAATATTATTACAACCGATTCAAAACAAAAGGGCTGTTATTCATGGGACGAGGCAATGGCTTTGGCTGAGAGTGTACCTTGTTCCGAAGTTGAAAGAATGAGAAAGACAGTTAATATGCACGATGTTGCAAATATGCAGTATACATCGGGAACAACGGGATTCCCTAAGGGAGTTATGCTGACGCACTATAACGTAATTAATAACGGTAAAGCTATAGGTGACTGCATGGATTTGTCAACGGCAGACCGAATGATGATTCAGGTTCCTATGTTCCATTGTTTCGGAATGGTACTGGCTATGACTGCTTCAATGACTCACGGTGTTACAATGTCGCCTATTCCGGCATTTTCACCCAAAAAGGGATTAAGATGTATTAATATGGAGAAAATAACCTGTTTCCACGGTGTGCCTACAATGTTTATTGCTATGCTCGGACATGAAGATTTTGAAAAAACCGATTTCTCACATATGAGAACGGGAATTATGGCAGGAAGTCCGTGCCCTATTAAAACAATGGAAGAGGTTATAGAAAAAATGCATATGCCTGAAATATGTATAACCTACGGACAGACCGAAGCATCGCCTGCAACAACAATGAGTAAAACAACAGATTCTATTGAAACAAGAGTAAATACTGTGGGAGGACCTATTTTCGGCGTTGAGTGTAAAATTGTCGATCCCGAAACAAACGAGGAATTACCTGATAATACAGACGGCGAATTTGTGGCAAGAGGATATAATATCATGAAAGGATATTATAAAATGCCGGAGGCTACGGCTGCCGCAATCGATTCGGAAGGCTGGCTCCATTCCGGTGACTTGGCAAGAAGACTTCCCGACGGAAACTTTAAGATTACGGGCAGAATCAAGGATATGATTATCCGAGGCGGAGAAAATATCTATCCTAAGGAAATTGAAGATTTTCTGTACACTTATCCGAAAATAAAGGATGTGCAGGTAATAGGTGTTCCCGATAAGGATTACGGCGAAGAAATTATGGCATGCGTAATATTAAAAGAAGGCGAAAGTGCGGATTCGGAAGAAATAAAGCAGTATGTTCGTGACCATATGGCAAAGCATAAGGTTCCGAGATATGTTGATTTTGTTGAGGAATTTCCTATGAATGCTGCCGGAAAAATACTTAAGTATAAAATGCGTGAGTCAGCTGTTGAAAAGCTTAATTTGCAAAAGGCAAACAGTATTGTAACAGCATAAATATGCATTTTTGGCAAATAAATATATAATTTAAATAAAAAGTATTGATTTTTACCTCTTTCCGTGGTATAATTATTATATTATACTATATAAAAATAGGAAAGAGGTATTATTATGAAAAAATTTTTAACAATGGCATTAATGGCTGCTATGTGCGTAGGATTGACAGCTTGCGGAAATACCGGCGATAAATCCGGTGATGTTTCCCTTGCCGCAAAGACAAGTACAATGAGCGCAGAGCTTACTGAAGAATACGCTAAGGAATACGGATTTAAGGTAACGTATTATGAGGATTCTCCGACTATGTATCAGGCTGTAATAAACGGTACGAATGCTGCCTGCTATGAGGATCGTTCTGTTGTCGGCTGGGCTATTAAGCAGGAAGGTCTTGCATTAAAGACTGTAGGCGATGTTGAAAATCCGGCGTTTTACGGATTTGCCGTAAAGAAGGGCGAAAACGCGGATTTAATAAAAATGTTTGACGCAGGTCTTGCAAATATCAAGGCAAGCGGAGAATATGATGAAATATTAAATAAGTACGGATACGGTGATAAGGAATATAAGGACGAAAGCGCCGAAAGAGTGGAAAGCGGAGTAACTCCGAGTAAGAAATATGTTATTTATTCAGATAATGCATTCCCGCCCTTTGAATTTTTGGATACCGAAACAAATGAATATGTCGGTATAGATATGGATATTTTGGCCGCAATCGCAAAGGATCAGGGATTTGAATACGAAATGCACAATGAGGGTTTTGACGCTTCTATGGGCACCGTTCAATCGGGACAAGCCGACGCTATGATTGCAGGTATGACAATAAACGATAAGAGAAGAGAAACCTTTGATTTCTCGGAAGGTTATTTTGAAGACGGTCAGATTTTGGTTGTTCCTGCCGACAGCAGCATTACAAGCATAGAAGATTTATGCAAATAAAATTCTTTTGATAAAGAATAAGAAAAACAAATAGGGCAAATAATTAAATTATTCGGTATAGGATTTTACATTTTGCCAAAAAAATATTTTATGTGTTGGATAAAGTAACGTAAAAATTTGCAATACATTCTGCGCTGCTTTGAAGTTATATGTACACAGGTACGGCTTTTTTCAAATCAGCGCAGTTTGCTTGTATTTTTCTGAATTACAAAATATTTACATTACATGAAAAATATGCAGAGCATTTTACTGCGCAGTAGCGTTTAAGCGTACACACTTTGGGAGGCAATATGCCTGCATTTCCACGTTATGAATTGTACTGCTTCAAAACGGCAGAATAGAGGATTATTATGAATTTTACAAAGACAATAATAGAATCAACCCCATTACTTTTGGATGGTATCAAATTAACAATTTCAATTTCAATTTTATCCTTGGTATTAGGTATGCTGATAGGATTACTTATGTGCATTATGGGAATGTCTAAAAATGTTATCCTAAAAGGTATATCCGCTGTTTACATTTGGATAATAAGAGGAACGCCGATGCTTGTTCAGGCTTTTATAGTGTATTTTGGTATGCCGCAGGTTATACAGCTGTTTAATCCGGATTTCAGAATACAGGCGTATACTGCCGGACTTATAACCTTGAGTCTTAATGCCGGCGCGTATCTGGCGGAAATTTTCAGAGGCGGAATATCCGCAGTTCCCAAGGGACAGACGGAAGCCGCAAGAAGTCTTGGTTTAAGCAAGTCGAGAACAATGTTTAAGGTTGTTTTGCCCCAGGCGTTCAAGGTAGCAATTCCGTCAATGGTAAATCAGTTTATTATAACCGTAAAGGATACGTCAATTCTATCGGTAATAGGATTGGCTGATATTGTAAACAAAGCAAAGGTATATGTAGGTAAGTCATATCAATTTTTTGCTACATACATACTTGTAGCAGTATATTATTTGGTAGTAATATCGATATTGATGTTATTATCTAAGTATTTGGAGAAGAAGATAAATTATGAACATAAAGGTAGAAGTTAAAAATCTAAAAAAATCCTTCCATAAGGTTAATGTGTTAAACGGTATTGATCTCACCGTAAACGAAGGTGAGGTTGTTTGTATTATCGGACCGTCCGGTTCGGGCAAATCAACCTTTTTACGCTGTTTAAACAAATTGGAAGAAGCAACCGACGGGACTATTATAGTTGACGGGTTTGATATTACCGATAGGAAAACAAACATTAATAAGGTTCGTGAAAAAATCGGAATGGTTTTTCAAAACTTTAATTTGTTTTCGCATCTTACGGTATTGCAGAATATAATGCTTGCACCGGTTGACTTGAAAATAGCAACAAAGGAAGAAGCGCGTAAAAATGCTATGGACCTTTTAAAGAGAGTAGGTCTTGAAGATAAGGCAGACTATCATCCTCATCAGCTTTCGGGCGGACAGCAGCAAAGAGTTGCCATTGCAAGAGCGCTTGCCATGAAACCTGATATTATGCTTTTTGATGAACCGACATCAGCTCTTGATCCCGAAATGGTAGGAGAGGTTTTGGCGGTTATGAAGGAGCTTGCCTCGCAGGGAATGACTATGATATGCGTTACTCATGAAATGGGTTTTGCAAGAGAGGTTGCTGACAGAGTTATATTTATTGACGAGGGTATAATTATGGAAGAAGGCACACCTGAGGATGTGTTTACAAATACAAAAAATCCACGTGCAATTGACTTTTTGAATAAGGTTTTATAATTTGTACGCCGTAAAATTTTTCACATATTTATTATTCGATATGGGACTGTTGCGTTAAAAAGCTCCGTAACAAAAAAATGACTCAATTCCTTAAAAGGGTTGAGTCATTTTTGCGTATGATGGGCATGATTAAGTGACTGTTTGTGTTGGATGTCGGGAAATGAAATCAAACACAAAGTGCAGTTTTTTTGAAAAAATACACAAAAATTTTGCCCAAAACAATTATGAAACTCTTGTATGCCGCTGTGCGGCTGCGTGTCATAATTGTTCAGCAGTCATTAAATAATGCTCGCTGAATAAATGCGATTTTCAATCGCATTTAGAAAAATTATGACTATTGTCAAAATTTTTCGTGTAAAATCAAAGATTTTACACAGTTCGCATTGATAAAGCCTGCTGAAATAGTCATTAAATAAAAATAAACATTAAGAATCAGCATTTTTAAACGCATAAAAAACTACCTTTCCAATGCTGTCAGCCATTTTTTCAAAACCGCTATCATTTGGATGAACACCGTCTGCCGAGCAATTTATTTCGTGGTCATCTCCGAACAGAGAAAATCCGTCAACAAAGTACACTTTTTTATCGCCCTTTTTGATTGCATTTATATATGTACTGTAAATTATGCTCCTTCTCTCAATCAAATCCTGATTTGTATAATCGACAGACGGGCGGCTGATAAAAATTACAGGAAGATTAGGCTGTGCCTCTCTTATCTGCAAAAACATCGGTTCATGTGTCGCTTTTAAGTGTTCTGCTGTGGGAGCATTATGATCATAATCCATAACAAAAACCGACATGGGCAGATTTTTAATATAATCTACCATAAGCTGCTCGCCTTTTGCACCGCCTGCAAATCCAAGATTTATAAAATCGAGATTATATTTTCTTGAAATACGTGCGGGATATGTAAGAGCGCATCGTGATGTGCTTGCCCCTTGAGTGATTGAAGAACCATAGTACACAACCGGCAGTCTGTTCGTATAGTGCAAATCGGTTTTTTTAACCCTGCATCCGTCATCGAGTATTATCTCCAAATTGTAAACATCATTGTAAATAGGCATATAAAGAGTTATATTTCGCATTCTTTTTTCACCCATGTTAATTACATTTTCATACTGATTGTCGCAGTCTACCGGAGGACGTATTGTTCCGCAATATACTTCATCACACATGGTGTCATCCTTGTAAACATCAAATCCCACCGAAGCATGAAGCGGCATAATTGAACGCACGGCAGTGTACGGAAATTTTACCCTGACACCTATAATCTTCGAATCCGTTTTAAATCTGATTCTTCCTCCCGAGGGATTTGTGTATAGATGTTTAACATTTTCGTTCACATTGATACCGATTTCGTCCGGAAGTCGTTTAAAAGGTCCTTCTTTTTTTGGACTATATAATCCGTAAATTTTAAACGGATCTTCCTTTGGATTACAATACACTAAATTTTGGGGTATTGAAATACTTCGTGAGTAATAGCCTTCGTTAATGCGTTTATCCATTTCGTCCTCCTGTTAATTGGTTCTAAATTATGTATTTTTGCCGGTAAATAAGCCATTCTATTATCATAATCATCGTGTTACTAAGTTTTTGTGTATTGTTACACTTTTTTCGTGTTGAATAATTATAACATACTTACTTTAAAAAGTCAACAGACCATGCGAAATTGGTATACCATTCCATTTATGAGTTAATTTCTAAAGTAAGTTCTCATTGTAAATTCTCTATGAGAAATTAACCGAGAACTTACTTTAGAAATTAACTTTAATTTAAAAATTTATAATAAAATAAAAAAAATACTTGACAAAACTTAAATGTTGTGTTATACTATGTAAGTAATTTGATTTTGGTATGTTAAATATCGCAGGGTAGAGCAGTTCGGTAGCTCGTCGGGCTCATAACCCGGAGGTCGGTGGTTCAAATCCGCCCCCTGCACCCAAAGGAATCCTTGAAACTACTGAGTTTCAAGGATTTTTTCTGCCTTTAAATCTTGAAAAATAATTGTCGTATTTTTAATAATTTTACGACAATTATCGGAAAATTAAAGTTCTGACGGCGCGTGAATCTGTTTTTCCTCGTTTCGCTACGCTCCACTCAGAAAAACAGATTCGATGCTGCGTATATTTCAGATTTAGAGGATTTTTTGACTACATATATCTTGACATTTCCACCTTATTTTCACAAAAAGTTCCGAAAAATCAAGACTTTTTTTGAAAATATATATTAACTTTTTAATTTTTTACTGGTAAACTCAGGAGCTTTTGTTATAAAACTAACGTTTTTTGTGGAAATTAAAATTACAGAAAAACTAAACGTTTTGTCTGCAAATATGCCAATTAACAAATAAAATGCCACTTAATATTTGTGGATATTTCATATTGCAATTTATAAATTGTGAAAAAATTATTAAAATAATTGACATATTTACTATTATGTGTTATAATAAATATTGTTTATTTGTTTGGAGAAGTATCGAAGCGGTCATAACGGGGCGCACTCGAAATGTAGTGAAGTTAGAGGAAGTCCCAACCGCTACAAACCCTGATTTTACGGGACTTTTCTGAAAATTTAATATCGTTGTTTTTAGCTGTTCCCAAAGGTTGTTCCCAAAGATTTGCAACCTTTGGAGAACTCTTAAACATATATGGAGTGGTATCGAAGTGGTCATAACGGGACTGACTCGAAATCAGTTGACGGGCAACCGTCCGTGGGTTCGAATCCCACCCACTCCGCCATTTTACGAGGTTTTTGCCAAGTGCAAGAACCTCGTTTTTCTTTGGGAACTCACCAAAAGCCTTTGGGAACTCATAAATTTACAA
>JAXEIW010000036.1:0-15441 GCA_034101885.1 Clostridia bacterium
AGACTATAACGTATCGGTAACCTTGCCGGAAAATTATGATGTAAACGGTTGGTATGACATATTTGCCAAAAGACTTGCAGCCGGATTTGTTGCAACCTCTGCAAACCCTGTAAAGGCAGGAACAGCCTTTGAAATGGTAAGGGATGCAATATATTTGGCAGAAGAACAGGCATATACATTTAATAACACAACAGATAAAAATGAAATATCGGAAGGCGAGAGCCTTACTGCAACAGCAGAGCTTTTGAATCAGATAGGTTTAAAAGGTGGATTAAATCAGGAATTTGATTGGGTAGTAGTAAACAGTACAAGAACGGAAGAAGTTGACGGATTTGCAATAACAGCAAACGGAAATCAAGCAAATGTAGAAGCACAAACCGGTGTGGTACCGGGTACATATTATTTGATAGCTATATCAAAGGCAGACCCGACCATGATGAAGGGTGTGCAGTTTACAGTTAAGGAAAAAGAAGCAGAAAGTGTTAAAATTTATGTTGCACCAAACGGAAGTGATTCGGCAAGCGGAACGAAAGACGCTCCTTTGGCAACACTTAAGGGTGCAAGAGATAAAATAAGAACCATGAGAAGCTCGGGAATTAATGTTGCGACAGATGTAATTTTTGCCGGCGGAACATATTATTTTGACAGCACGGTTGATTTTATCGCTGAAGATTCGGGAACAGAAGCCGCTAAGGTTACATATAAAGCCGCAGATGGCGAAAAGGTTGTATTTACCGGTGCGGTTTCCCTTGACTTGGCATCGGCACATAAGGTAACCGATGAAAGCATTTTATCAAGACTCAAGGATGAAGTTAAAGATAAGGTGGTTGTAATTGATCTTTCGGGAAAAATATCAATGTCGGGTGAAAGTATAAATGCAACAATACAAAAGCTTTGCGGAGAATATGAATATCCGGAGCTTTACCTTGACGGAAATGAGCAGATGATTGCACAGTGGCCGAACGGCAATGCAGAATACGCTACTTGGGGATATGTAGACCAAGATACAATATCATATACGGATAAAGAACCCTCAGGTTGGTCAAATGCAAAGGATTGGTGGATTGGCGGATATTTAAGTTATGATTATAATTATATGAGATTGCCTGTAACATCGGTAGATACAGCCAATAAGCAGATTTCATTTGAAATTGATGCGGCAAACGGTTTAAATGCGGATAACACCAAAACAGAGAAGTCATACAGATGGAAAGCATTCAATTTGCTTGAAGAAATCGATACACCTATGGAATGGTATATTGATAAAGATAATATGAAGCTTTATTACTATCCTTCAAAGTCGAGCGGAAATCTTGAGATTTCTTCATTAAAAACTTCTATGATTAATCTTACTGAAGCTGATTATATAGGTTTTGAAGGTATACAGTTTGAAAATACGAGAGGAAATGCCGTAACGGCTACAAACATCGAAAGCGTTACAGTTAAAGGATGTACCTTTAAAAATATAGGAACAGACGCATTTGCGGTTTACGGAACAGCTTTGGCGGAGAGTGATAAAAATTACTGGCAAAGACAGTATGTAGACGCTGCATATAACTGTGAAATTTCGGACAGCGTATTCAATAACATAGGCGGTCATGCTGTTCTTATGGACGGCGGTAATGTTGATACATTAACCAAGGGCAATAATGTTATAAAGAATAATATTTTCTATAAAGGCGCACAAAAGATAAAGAATTATGAAACAATTCTTTTAAAGGGCTGCGGAAATGAAATAATTAACAACAATATAAGCCGCAGTGCTTTCCAGGCAATACGTCATTACGGAAATGACCACAAGATTATGTACAATGAAATTTATAATGTTATTCAGGAAACAGATGACTGCGGTGCAATATACTGCGGAAGAAATACAATTCAGAGAGGTACCGAAATTGCTTATAACTATCTGCATGATTTAAAGAGTACCGATGAACTTCCGTTCGGTCACCAGGTTGCGGTATATTTGGACGACGGTCAGACCGGTATAAATGTACATCACAACATTATAAAGAATGTAAACAAGAATGTTTATACAAACGGAGTTGACAATACCTTTAACTACAATACAAGTATTGATATTGCAAAGACAAACCTTGACATTAAGGACGGGGGCGCAGCTTCGAACGCTGATCCCGAAACAACGGCATTCAGCGGATATATCGAAAATCCTGAGCTTTATTACAGCGTATATCCGAATCTTAAGACAATAGTTGAGGCATCTGACCGTACAGACAGCTCGCTTGCTTTGTTTAACACATTAAAAGGCAATTTATGCGTGGGAGGTCCCGGAGGAAACGGTATTGGTGACAATACAATGTATTCAAAGAAGCCTACAGTAATTTTAGGAACAACAATAAGTGCGGGAACAAAGAATCCGAATGTATCGAACAACAATGATAACGGCGATGCTTCGGTGTTTGTAGATGCTGCAAATCAGGATTACAGAGTAAAGGGTACAGCTACATTGGAAACAAGTGTTCTCAATGAAAGCTTTAATATTGATTTAATAGGCGTTCAGACTGCAAATGCAATTACTGCATCTGAAATTTCACTTGCAGCTCCTTATGATAAAGAAAATGTAAATTCGGAAAAGGTACACTTTAGTTGGAACGATTCATTCGGAGCAACAAGCTATACGGTAACAGTTGCGGCAGACGCTGACTTTGCAAACATTATTGCGGAAGAAACTTCAAACTATAACTTTGCCGATATTACAATTCCGGCTAATGGGGCTTCATATTACTGGAAGGTTACGGCACATAATACATCAAGAGAATTTAATACCGATTGGGAAAGTGCGGTACAAACATTTACAAACGGTGAAAAAATAACGGCGACCGCAACTCTTGGAAGTAACAATCAAATAGCTTTGAGTATTACAAATAATTATTATACCCAAGGAAAATCGGCAAATGTTTATATAGCTGAATATGACAATGACGGAAAGCTTTTGGCTGCTCAGATTTTAAGCACCTCGCTGCCATATCAGACAGCCGAAACCTTTGAGGACAGAACCGTAACAATAAAGAATGCAGATGCAGCTGATGTTAAGCTGTTTGTATGGGATACAAGTTACAGTCCGTTAACAGAAACGGTTAAAATAAAATAAGGGAAACGATTAATTGAGCAATCGGGAATTACCCGATTGCTCAAAGCAACATATATGCATGGAGGAAAGGCAATGAAAAAATTTATCTCTTTTATTACATCTGCGGTATTGGTCTGCGGCAGTATGGTGTCGCCGATAGGTGTTTCGGCGGCATATGAAGATTATATGCCGGGACAAAAGGCAGCTAATCTGATACCCGATGCGTCGGCAGGCAGCGGATGGATATATTTAAATGCGAGAAATAACGGCAGTATCGGAAACAGTAAGGGAACGGCAGATGATATTTCGGCGGTAAATATACTCTATTCGTATACAGGGAGCAATGCGTTGGTATTAGGCTCTGCATGGAGAGGCTTTGAGGGCTTTGAGCTTAATTCCCAAAGCGGAAAATTTGATTTTGCGCCGGAGGGCGGAAAAACTTATGTAATAAAGGCAAAGCTTAAGAATGTATCAGACGATGGAATAACCCCGTCTTTTGGCGTTGCAATGAACGATTCCTACGGTGGAAGACGTCCGGTGACAACAAATGAATACGGCGCGGAAGGTATGGCAATAGAAAGAGATTGGACGGAATTTAATGCAACAGTTACCCTGCCCGACGATTATGTTTACACTAACTGTATGGGCTCTGTTATATTTGCGGGATTCCCGGCAGGAACGCAAAACGGTGCGGCATTTTTAATTGACGCATCATCAAAGGATTCGGTATATCTGGCAGAAGAACAGGCATATGATATTACAAATGAAATTGCGGAAGGCTCTGCGGAGGTAAAAGCAGGAGACAGAATTATATTATCTGCAAGCGTAATAAATCAGCTTGGAATTACCGGTGGGTTGTCACAGAATTTTGAGTGGACAGTATTGGATGAAAATAAAATTCCTGTTGACAGCGATTTTGAAATAAATCAGGTCAACAATAAAGCTGATATCAGAATAAGTGAAAATGCTCAAGAAGGTAAATACTACATATATGTTTCTTCTGCCGATTACGAAGGAATGGGAAAAGCTGTTCAGATTAATATAAGTCCGGCAGATGATGCTGTGTACGATGATTATATGCCGGAAATAATGCCTCAAAACATTTATCCGATAAATATACATTATACGGACAGAAACAATGCGGATGTAAAAGCGGCGGTAGATATTACAACCGCAGACGGTGTTTCGGCTGTTGAATGGGAAACAAATAAAGAAGTGGCAAATGTATGGGCAGGTCATAAATTTGTGGGGGCGGTGTTAAATAAAAGTTATAAAATTACACCGTTTAAAGCAAATACTAATTATGTGTTCAGTGCAAAGGTGAGAAATTCGGCATTGAGTGTAGACGAAAGCCCTTACTGGGGAATAGCAATGGGACAGGAAAACGGATCGGCTGTTGCGGGATACCCTTATGATAAAGGTATGGCTGTTACTTCGGAAAGTTGGATGGATTATAAGGTTACAGTGAAACAGCCTGATAATTTTGATCCTTCTCTTGGCAATAATAAAGGTGACGGTTGGATATTTATGGGATTTTCGGCGGCCAAAGCAAATGCAAAGGTTCAGCTTGACAGGTCATCGGTATATATGGCGGAAGAAACCGTATATGATATTACAAATAAAATTGAAAATGAACCGGAAAATATAAGAGTGGGGGACAGTATAACCCTTGCCGCAGAGGTGATAAATCAGATTGGAATTACCGGCACCTGCAAACAAAATTTCAAATGGTTTATACTGGATTCAGACAGAAAAATTATAAACAATGGCTTTGAAATCAATGCGGATAATAATAAAGCAACAGTCACAATTAACGAAGATACAGAGCCGGGAATATATTACGTTGTTGCCGAATCGACTGACTATAAAGGAATGAGAAAGTCTGCCGAAATAGATGTTAAAAAAGGAGTAATAAAAGATAAAGAGGTTACGGACAGTGATATATCGGCCGCAAAAAAGGCAGTAATCGAGTCGAACGGCGATGACGTTGTTGAAATGACAGACAAATATACATTAAAAGCTACCGTATTAAATCAGGAGGAGAAGCCGGGAGATCTCGAACAGGATTTTAACTGGTATGTGCTTGAAAGTGATTGCGCAACAATTGCCGAATCGGTTTCACTTGAAAAGCTTGACGGTCAGAATGCACGGGTGAAGATTGACCTTTACGCAGAACCGGGGGAATATTATGCTGTTGCAGAACCGGTAATTTATGAAGGAATAAGAAAGTTGCATAAATTTACAATAAACAAGCCTACGGCGAAGGAATGTGCGGTTGAACTGCTAAACACCGAAACGGCAGAAGAACTCTCGGAAAATCTTGCGGAATATTTGAATGTTCTTGAGATTAATGGAGAATATATAGAAAATGCGGATAAGTTAAATCTTTCTGAACTTATTGAGAACAGAGTGAAAACAGAAAAGCTGACATCGGAAAATGCGGGAGAGATTATTACAAGGCTTGCGGTTATTTCGCTTTATAATAAAAACAGCGGAAATATTTCTCTTTATGACGAACAGGGTAATTTCAACTACAGAGATATTTTAGGGATTGATACTGCTTGCCAAGAAAGTACACTTATGAAGGTGTTTGATGAAATTTTAAGCGCCGAGGGCAGAAAATCGATTCAGACTGTATTAACAAGCGGAAATTATAAGAGTGAGCAGGAATTTTACGGTGCATTTTTTGAAAATGTTATTCTCAAAGCCATAACATATCCGTCTGTTATGGGAACGCAATACATTGAGGATATACTCACAAAGGAAAATGCCGCAAAAGCAGATATTAATATTGATAAATATACTGCTTTAAAGAATAAATCAAATGCAAATAAAACGTTGGCAAGAAATGTTTATACAAAATCAACACTTGAAAGCACAATAAAAGGATTCAGAGAATCAGGAAGCGACTCTTCTTCATCCTCGGGCAGCTCCGGAGGAGGTTCATCATCTTCGGTAATAAAAACACCGCAGACTGTACCGGATACGTCAAAAACATCATTTGACAGCTTTAGTGATGTTAACGAAAACTACTGGGCATATGATGAAATATATCATCTGAAAAAGCTGGGAATTATTTCAGGTGTTGACGAAGAACGTTTTGATCCGGAGTCAAGCGTTACAAGGGAACAGTTTATAAAAATGTTCTTGGAAGCTTTTAAATATGATATGGTTCCGGGTAAGCTTTCGTATAATGATACGGTTGATGACGCATGGTATTCCATATACCTGTCAACCGCATTGAAAAACGGACTTATTAACGGAATTTCCGAAAGCGAGTTCGGTATCGGCATACCTATTACAAGACAGGATATATGCGTGATTATAATGCGCGCAATGAAGGGCGAGCCGGAGGAAGGCGAAGAAGCTTCTTTTACCGACTTTGAGGACATTTCGGAATATGCAAAGGATGCCGTTACCTATTTAAGCAATTACGGTGTAATAAATGGCTTTGATGACGGAAAATTCATGCCGAAAAACAACTGTACAAGGGCACAGGCGGCTAAAATTATTTGCACTCTTATAAACATCGGAGGTGTAGCAAAATGAAGAAAAAAATTTTAACGACTTTTTTGTCGGCGGCAATGTTTTTCGGTATGTTTACAGCCTATGTATCTGCGGAAGAAATTGCAGATTATACAAAAGCCGAAACGTTGTGTATAGGACTTGGCTGTATATCAGAGGAAGAATATCAGCGTGACAAAACGGTAACAAGAGGAGAATTTGCAAAAATAATTTCCGATTTGTGCGGATTTGATACCGATACAAGTGACGAGGATTGGAATAACTCAACATACGGAGAAGATAAGGATTCGGAACTTACTGTAATTAACGAAAATAACGGATATTTTGATGATGTTGACAAATCTCATCCATATTATAATGAGATTATGGCAGTATACGGAGCGTCATATATGAAGGGAATATCTGAAAGAAGATTTGCACCGGAGTATGATATAACCGTATTGGAAGCGTCAAAGGTGATTATAGATATGCTTGGGTACGCAAAGCCGGCAGAGCTTGGCGGAGGATATCCGACAGGATATGAAAAAATTGCAGCAAGTACGGGTTTGATTAACGGTGTTCGGAACGATTTTAGAAGTGTAGCGACACAGGGAGATGTTATTTGTATTATATATAATGCATTAAATCTTAATATTATGGAATTTACCCTTTCAAACGAGGCTGAATTTAAGGAAAGTGAAAAAACCTTTATGGAGGGCGTTCTAAAAACTTATAAAATAAAAGGCACTGTCACCGATAACGGAATAACGGCTGTAAATTCAGAAACAACATTGAGAAAGAATGAAATAATGGTTGCGGGAGTTACTGCGGTGCTCCCCGAAAGACTTGAGTCTTACAGAAAGCTTATAGGACGTATTGTTGAGCTTTATTACACATATGATGAAGATGACGGGGTAAATGTTGTAAAATATATGGCTCTTTCCAAGCAGGATAATACAATAACATTTGATGTTGATGATTATCTGTCTTATGAAAACGGGAAAATATCATATACGCAGGATAAAAGAACCGTCACAAAAAACTTAAGCGTAAGTGCTGAATTGATATATAACAATAAGCATATGAGGGTTTATGATAAATCGGTTTTTGATTTTGAGTCGGGAGATATTACACTTTGTGCGACAGACGGAAAAGAATACGACCTCATAATAATAAATGATTATGAATTTGCGTATGTATCGGGTAAGAATCAAAATGAATTGTTAATTTATAACGGGCTTAAAAAGAATTCCGATGCGGGAGTTAATATCATTAAATTGACAGATGATATATACGGTGATTTTATTATTATACAGGATGAAGTCGGGAATAAATTGACCTATGACGATATTGCCGTAGGCGATGTTTTGAATATGTTAAGATGTGACGACGGAATTGAAATTACCGTATCGAGAAATAAGATTTCGAATTTTATTGTCAGCTCGAAAAGTAAAAATGATTTTGGACGGTATGTTATTTCGAATGATACGGGAGAGTATGAAATACTCCGGTCATATTTTGATATGTCGGACGCTAAAAATGTCGCTTTGGGAAACACATATACGCTTTATCTTAATAAAGATTTAAGGGTTGTATGGATTGAGGAAGGCGGAGAAACTGGTGCTCAGCTTGGTATTCTTACAAAGGTAAAATATGATGAGGAGGAAGCGGTTGAACCGTTAAGAATATTAAAAATTTACACCTCAGACGGTGAAATAAAGATGTATAATGCCGTTGAAAAGATTTCCGTCAATAATACCAAGATGAAGTTTAAAAATGACGCAACGCTTGATTTTTTAGAGGAGAATTACGGAAATCCCATAATGTATGAGATAAATCAAGCCGGAGAAATAACATCAATTACAACTCCTGCGGATTACGGAGATGATAATAACAAAAACAGAGGCTGGCACAGAATAAACCCGGCAGGAGAATATTCATACGGTGCAAACGGAAATGATTTCGGAAGATTTTTCTATTATGTTTCGGGTAAAACAAAGGTATTTACAGTTCCTGAAAATGTCGAAGATTATTCCGACAAGGATAACTTTTCTACAGGTTTAGCCTCCTTCTCCGATAACAGTTCATATTCGGCAGAGGGATTTTCAACCTTGCCGAATGCGGTTGAGGCAGATGTGATAGTTTTAAGACAAGAAGCAACAAGCGGTGGAAACGTTAATACAACAAGTGCGTTGTTAATTCAGTCAGTTTCAGAAGGAATAACAAATGATGACGAACCGATAATGATAATAAAGGGCTATATGATGAGTCTTTATTCAACTTCTGCAGAGCTTGTAGAGCTGCAGGTCGATCCGAAGGCTATAATGATTTCTGTAGGTAGTCCCGGAACGCAGACAGACCCAAATGGGGATGTGAATGTTGTAGGACCGAGAACACCGAACGAGCTTGAGCCCGGTGATGCTATAAGATACAGCACCAATGCAAAGGGTATGGTTGACTGCATAAGAATAGCATATGACTACAACACGCAAAAGAGCTTTAATGCAGGTTCCGGAACTGATGATAACTTTGCTCAAGGGTCAACATATTCGGGATATGTTATTTCAAAGGAAGGAAACGGAATAAGAATTGCAACAAATAAAAAGCCGGAGGATATAAATTACAGTAATACCAGCGATGTAATAAACACTGTAAAAGCATTCAGAACAGGCGGACATCCAATACTTGTTGTCGAGAAAAACGGCAAAAAGATAAATATAAGAACCGGAACCGCCGATGATATAGTATCATATAATGATTCACGATCGGTCGGAGAATATGACAGAGCTGTTGTGTTTACTTATTATACATCGGCGACTTACGGAACGGTTATTTATAAATAAGGGGGCGGACAATTTGAAAAAAAGAGCTATTTCCTTATTTGCAGCGGCTGTAGTTGCGGTCAGCGGTATAAATCTTGTATCGGCAGAAAGTAATGATAAACAGATTATTTATGTATCTCCTTCGGGAAATGATTCAAATTCCGGATCAATAGAGCAGCCTTTAAAAACTCTGCAAGGTGCAAAAGATAAGGCGGAACGGTTAATTGCGGAATCGGATAAAGTCGTTGAGGTAGTATTTCGCAAGGGTGAATACAGATTTTCGGAATCTGTGGCTTTTACAGCCGCAGATTCCGGCACATCGGAAAAGCCTGTTATATATAAAGCATATGAGGGTGAAAAGGTAGAGTTTAAAGGCTCGTCGGAGGTTGATTCGTCAAAGGGAAAACGAGTAACCGATGAGAAGGTTTTATCGCGTATGTATGAATCTGTCCGTAATAAGGTTGTTTGCTTTAATCTCGAAGAACTGGGAATAAAGAAAAGCATGATCAGAATGCCCGGAAATAATGACGGTTGGAGAGCCCTTATAAACGGCGAGGTAAACGGCATATATATTGGCGGAACGGAACAGACAGTTGCACAGTGGCCTAACGGTGAGGGTGTATATACAAGATGGGAAAACGCAGTAGACGCAAACACGATTCAATATGAGGATACACAGCCCAATCGCTGGGGAGGAGCAAAAAATTTCTGGCTTGGCGGATATAATTCATATGATTATTATTACATAAGACAAAGCGTTACTGATGTAAATACAGATGAAAAAACAATTTCTATATATACGCAAAACAGTGCTCATCAATTTACAAGTCATCAGTCAAGAAGATGGAAAGCATTTAATCTTTTAGAGGAGATTGATATACCCGGCGAATATTATATTGATACCGATAATATGATATTATATTTATATCCAACCCGGTCTTTAAAAGATGCTAAAATGGAGATTTCATGGCTAAATGTTCCCATGATAACTCTGACAAATACCAAAAATGTTACATTTGAAGGAATAACCTTTACCCAGACAAGGGGTAACGCAATAGATATGACAGATGTGGATAATATTGATATTGTCGGATGTACCTTTGAAAATATATCGGGTCAGGCTATAAACAACCACGGAACGGTAAATGCACAGACCGATAAGGATTATTGGCAGGTCTGCGAGATAGACGGTTCGTATAACTGCGATATAACGGGTAATGTGTTTAACAATATCGGCGGGGGAGCAATAATTCTTTCGGGAGGTAATGTTGACACACTGAAAAAATCAAATAATGTTATTTCGGATAATATGATTTACCGTGCAAGCCAACTTTCGAAGAATCAGAATGCAATTCTTCTTTACGGGTGCGGTCATACGATTATCAATAACAATATAAGTAAATGTCCTTTCCAGGCAATACGTTTTTACGGGAATGACAATGTAATAAAGTATAATGAAATATATAACGTAAATCAGGAAAGCGACGACTGCGGTGCTATCTACTGCGGAAGAAACTCAATACAAAGAGGTACCGAAATTTCATATAATTATCTGCATGATTTACTCACAACCGAAGAACTGCCCTTTGGTTTTCAGAGTGCTATCTATTGGGACGATAAGCAGACCGGTATAAGCGCACATCATAATATAATAAAAAATGCAAGAATTGATCTTGCGTCAAACGGCTCGGTGGATTGTAATTTTTCGGAAAATATATCAATAGATATAGGAGCAAAAAGATGGCACTATATTAACGGAGGTTACAGTGTAAATCACAACGGAGGCGATGTTGCTGCAAACTACAAATTCGGAAGCTATATTGCAAATCCCGAGCTTTATTATGAACGTTATCCGACCTTAAAGGAACTGTTCAGCTACAGATGTGATGACCCGGAGCTTGCAAAATATAATAAGCTTAAAAATAATCTTGCGGTAAATTCAGTAGAAGCGACAACAGGAACAAATACTTTAAAATACGGTGATATTTCGGGAAACCTTGATATTTCGGAGTGCCGTGATTTTGTTGACCCTGAACATCAGGACTACAGAATTAAATCCGACTCGGAAACCGCAAAGAAGGTAAAGGGAATTTTAACAGATGAATTTGACATTGAACAGATTGGTCTTATAAATGATGTAACCTTGAATAAAGAAACAGCGGCATTCAGACAAATTTATCCGTCAAACGGTGCAGCGGCAGTTCAATCGGCGGATTTGGAGCTTGTGTGGGAAAATGCGTTTGGTGCAACAAAATACAAAATCGTACTGGCAACAGATCCTGAATTTAAGAATGTAATTTATGAAGAAGAAGTGCCCTATACCGTGACAAAGGTTGAAGGATTAAAAAATAATCAGGTTTATTACTGGAAGGTATATGCACTAAACTCTTCAAGAGAGCTATGGACAGAATGGGAAAGCACAAGCTGTGTTTATTCGTTCAAAACGGCTATGTATGATGAAATAGACACAAAATATCTTGACGCTGAGCTTGAGAAGATACAAAAAGACGTTGAAAATATTGATGAAGGCGGAGAACCCGGGCAATATCCATACGGAACATCGGAAAAAATCAATATGATGATAAAAAGAGCCAATCTTATTAAAAATTCAAAGCTTGGCATTATCAATCAAAAATCGATTGACGCCATAACAAAATCACTGTCATCGTCGCTTAACAAAATAGGAATGGTTAATAAAGGATTTCTTGATATAAAGGATTATATAAATGATAAATCCGACTGGAGCGGTGCATATGAGACATCGGACGGTGTTTTTAGTGTAACAGGCAGTGCAAGCAATTCAAAGCAAGCGGGAACAAAGACGTTATCTGCAACAACAGGTTCTTGTATTTACAGCTTTGACGCCAGAGTAGATGTGGATAACTGGTGTATTATTTCATTTGCCAAATTTACAGATATGCCTCCATATTCGGCAGCAAATACAGGGTATTCAATATGTATAAAAGATGACCTTATTGAACTTCAGCTGTCTACGGGTAATTCCCATGACGTTGTTGAAACGGCTTATAAAAGCTTTGCAAATGACGGGCAGTATCATCATATAGAATTTGGATTTGTTGATATTGAGATAGGAAACTTAGTGGTATTATATGTCGACGGTGAGCCATGGATTGAATATCTTGACGTTATAAATACAAGCGTTAAAAACAACTGCGAGCTGTCTATGTTTATCGTAAACAAAGACAGCGATATGATAAGCATAAAGCCTTCGGAACAGACTTCATCAAAGGAAGAGTTTGAAGAGCTTATTAAAAGAAATCTTTATAAGTCGGTACAGATTGTTCTGGAACAGTTTGAAACAGATGATGAAGTAATTTTATTTAAAAAGGATTCATCAAAAATTTTCTCTCCAAAGGGTGTATTTGATGTTTCATATGCACCGAATAAAGTGATTAACGGAAAGCTTATGACTGCTTTTGATAAGATTGATGACATTTTCGGTGTGGAAACCGTGGAGGAAAACGGAAAATTTTATATTGTAACCAATACCAAGCATCAGCTTACAGAGGTAGGCGAGCAAAACGGTTATGTAATGGTTTCGGTTGAAGAGGCATTGAAAATACTCGGAAGAGCCAATGTATCCTCAGACGCTCACAATATGATTATATCGGGAAATATAATTTATATGAATAACGTTGCTTATCTTAATAAAGCATCTACGCTTATGAGCCTTCTTGACCGATATAATTCGGATTATTTGTTTGATAAAGATTAAAAGCCGTGCAATTCGGCTTTTAATCCACATAATAATGAAAAGGAGAGTATCATAATATTGATACATAAACAATATGGCAACTTATTTTATAGATGTAATTAATGGAAAGACTGAAAATGACGGACTAAGCGAAAATACTCCTGTTTCAGATTATGAAATTTTGGATGTTAAAGCAGGCGACACTGTTTTGTTTAAAAGAGGAAGTTTCATAAGGGGCAGATTAAACAATAAAGAGGGTGAACCGGGAAAGCCGATTACATATGCAGCTTACGGCGAGGGGGAGAAGCCTACATTTTGCGGTTCGATAAATTTGAGTGATGAGAAGCTGTGGGTTGAAGAGGATGAAAATATCTGGGTTTGTTCTTCGGAAGATGTGGAAGAGGCTGCAAATTTCATCTTTAATAAAACAGATTTGTGCGGTACATTAAGATGGACAAAGGATGAATTAAAGGAACAAGGAGATTTCTTTGATAACTGCTTCGGTTTTTCAAACGCATTTAAGGATATTCCGAAGGAACATAAAATTTATATGTATTCCGAAAAAAATCCCGGCGCTTATTATTCCGACATTGAATGTGTTGTATGTAACGAAAGAAGTCTTGTCTGTAACGGGCATGACATGATATTTAAGGATTTAAAGTTTATTAATAACGGTATTCATGCAATTGCAGGAAAAGGCGAAACCAAAAATATGAAGGTTTGCGGCTGCTGCTTTGAATATATCGGCGGTGCAGTATGGAGTTACAAAAGTAAAATCAGATTCGGAAACGGTGTTGAAATGTGGAATATTTGCGAGAATGTGGAGGTTACCGACTGTGTTTTTAATAATATTTATGATTCTGGCGTAACTCATCAGGGAGATGAAAAGTGCGAGCCCTGTGTAAATTTAATCTGTGAGCACAACATATTCATAAAATGTGGTATGGCGGCATATGAACAGCGTGACATATTACCGTTATCTGCCAAATTTAACAATAATATATGTATTGATGCGGGAGAGGGTTTTTCCATAAACGGGGAAATTATGCCGAGATATTCCGAGATATGGCCTCAGCCTATGGGTCACCATGTGTTTTTATGGAGAATTGAAAAGGAGACCGAGGGCGGAAGTCTGGAAATAAAAAATAATATTTTTTATAATGCACCCTACGGTGCAGCTATATATTCAATAATATCCGAAAAAGCAGAAGGTCAGACTGTAATTGAAGCAAACACATATTATACCGAAAACAAAGAACTTATTAACAGATGGGCGGGTGTTAATTTTACGTCCTTTGACGAGTATAAAAATACTGAGAAAGACTGTAAATATGAAAAAGTCGATATTAATGGTATTCTAAACAGAATAAAATAAAGACGGAATAATGAGGTTGCGAATGATATCTGGGCGTATGAAACTTTTTCTGTAAATTCACCTTTTGCAATAGAAAATTTTTTGTTAAGGCTGAGGCTTAAATGCCTCTGCCTTAATTACAATATAGCATAAAATCATCGTCTTGTCAATTTAAAAAATAAAAAAAAATTATAAAAACTATTGACAAATTATATTAAAATGTGGTATTATATAAGAGTTGTTAAATGCGCCAGTAGCTCAGTTGGATAGAGTGTTTGGCTACGAACCAAAAGGTCGGGGGTTCGAATCCCTTCTGGCGTACCAAATCACAAAACCGCATAAATGCTAAAAAAACAAGTATTTATGCGGTTTTTCTTTACATTTGAAGTAATCAAACAAAATCAAAAATAACAGCAAATAATCAATCAGCTGTAGTCAAACTGTAGTCAAAGGCAAAGTAAGCGTCAAATGATACACACATTTACACCGTCGAACCAACATGTTACAATAGGTTCAGGAGGCGATGCAAATGAAACATTCACCGGAAGAGTGGAAAGAAATCATTAAAGAATATAAAGAAAGCGGTCTCAGTCAGAGAAAATGGTGTGCAATTCATGACGAGGACAGGAACAGGCTCCAATATTGGATACTACGGTTTCAATATCTGGAGTTAGGTTCGGAGATTATGTTTGCAGAAATTAATGTCGGGGGGTGGCGGAAATGATACTGACACTCCCGAATAAGATATATATTTCATCTGCGAATGTAGATATGAGAAAATCAATTGACGGACTTGTTTCTATAGTAGAAGATTCATTTAACTGTTCCTCAACGGATGACGCACTTTTTGTTTTTCATAATAAGTACTGCGATAAGATAAAAATGCTGTATTGGAATACAGAAGGCTTCTGTCTTTTGTATAAGCGAATTGAAAAAGGTAGATTCAGATTCCCTA
>JAXEIW010000037.1:0-8303 GCA_034101885.1 Clostridia bacterium
CAAAGCTTGCTCATAAGAGAGTGGAAAAGGTAGAAGACGTTGTAAACGTCGGCGATACATTGGTTGTTAAAATTATGGATATCGACAGCAGGACAGGAAAAATAAGCTTGTCACATAAAGACGCTGTTTCAAGAGAAGAAAATTAAGATAAATAACCCTGTTATTCAGCGAATAACAGGGTTTTACATTATATCTAACTTTTTTTGTAATCATACGCATATTGTATAAATATGCATAACAATATTTTATTGAATATCGTTTGTTTTCTTGATTAAATCTCGTATTTCAGCAAGAAGCACTTCCTCATTCGATGGCTTAGGTTCTTCCAGTACCTCTTCCTCTTTTGGCTTTTCATATTTTGCTTTAAATGTATTTATGCATTTTACCATAATAAATACAACCAATGAAATAATAAGAAAATCTATAACAGACTGAATAAAGCTTCCGTAATTGATCGATAAATCCTCATTAATTACAACAGCGGCATCAGCAAGATTAATCTTACCGGTAATGCAACTGATTGCAGGTGTAATAACATCCGCAACCAAAGAATTTACAATTTTTGTAAACGCAGTACCGACAATAATACCGACAGCCATATCCACGACATTTCCACGAGATATAAAAGTTTTAAATTCATCTATAATTTTCATAATAGCCCTCCATTACACCGTTTAAAAAGCTTAAAGAAAAAATTCAAAAATCAGAAATTTAATCTTTCTTCTATAAATTTATCCAAGTCTGCAATTTTAACACGAACCTGTTCCATTGTATCCCTGTCTCTTACAGTAACAGACTCATCGTTTTCCGAATCAAAGTCATAGGTAATACACCAAGGAGTACCAATCTCGTCCTGTCTTCTGTAACGCTTGCCTATAGAACCGGCTTCGTCATACTCGACATTATATTTCTTTGACAATTCTTCAAACACCTTTGAAGCGCCGTCCGATAATTTTTTAGACAAAGGAAGTACAGCCGCCTTAATCGGTGCCAATGCGGGATGAAGATGCATAACAACTCTTGAATCTCCCTCTCCCAAATCTTCCTCATCATAGGCTTCAACCAAGAACGCAAGTGCGACTCTGTCTGCTCCCAATGACGGCTCAATGCAATACGGGATATATCTTTCATTTGTAACAGGATCTATATATTCCATACTTTCGCCCGAATGTTCCTGGTGCTGCTTTAAGTCAAAATCAGTTCTGTCGGCAATACCCCACAATTCACCCCAACCGAACGGGAATACAAACTCAATATCTGTTGTTGCATTTGAATAATGTGAAAGTTCTTCCGGAGAATGATCTCTGAAACGCACATTTTCTTTCTTTATTCCCAACGATAACAAGAAATTCATACAATATTCTTTCCAGAAATAGAACCACTCCATATCCTTGCCCGGCGCACAGAAAAACTCAAGCTCCATTTGTTCGAATTCTCTTGTTCTGAATGTGAAATTTCCCGGTGTAATTTCATTTCTGAAGGATTTACCGATCTGACCTATTCCGAAAGGTATCTTTTTTCTTGATGTTCTTTGAACATTTTTAAAGTTTACAAATATACCCTGAGCTGTTTCGGGGCGCAGATAAACAACAGAAGAAGAGTCTTCGGTAACTCCCTGGAAAGTTTTAAACATAAGATTAAATTGACGAATGTCTGTAAAATTATGCTTTCCGCATTCCGGGCATACAATATTATGCTCATTGATATAAGCAATCATCTTTTCATTGCTCCAGCCGTCAACAGTAAGGCTTTCACCCTTTGAAAACGCGTAATCTTCAATAAGCTTGTCCGCTCTGTGACGTGCTTTACATTCTTTACAATCCATCAAAGGATCTGAAAATCCGCCGATATGTCCCGATGCAACCCATGTCTGAGGATTCATCAAAATAGCGCAGTCAACACCCACATTAAATTTTGATTCCTGTACAAACTTTTTCCACCATGCTTTTTTTACGTTATTTTTAAATTCTACTCCCAAAGGACCATAGTCCCATGTGTTTGCCAAACCACCGTAAATTTCGCTTCCGGGAAATATGTAACCTCTGCCTTTGCACAGGGCAACTATTTTGTCCATTGTTTTTTCAGTATTTTTCATATCATTGTCACCTTTCAAAAAAATCTTATTTTATTTTATCAGATAATCCAACAAAAATCAATATATTTTATTCATTTTCTTTTTGATAATGTTAAAAAACGGGATTTTTTACAATAAAAGGACTGCTGCATTGATGATATTTGAACCGAATTTAAGCATAATAACTCAATCATATCAAACAAGATTTAAATGCAGCAGTTATTGTTAATTATTTTATTGGTTTAAGATGCCAGATTTTATCGTTGTATTCATTAATCGTTCTGTCACTTGAGAAATATCCGGCGCATGCCGTATTAAGAACAGCCTTTTTAACCCATTCTTTTTTGTTTTGATATAATTCAGAAAGATAATCCTGCATTTTGCAATAATCTTCAAAATCACGCAAAACCATATATACATCGGGTGTTCCGTAGTCGCCGAATAACAAAGTCTGATACAAGTCACGGAACATCTGCGTATTTCCGTCGGAAAATTCTCCGTTTATAAGCTGCTCAAGAACCTGTCTTAATGCCTGATTTGAGGAATAAATATCCTTAACCTCCTGAGAATGATTATATCTCAATCTTGCGTCCACTTCGTCCGCTTTCAGTCCGAAAATAAATATATTATCCTTTCCGACCTGTTCGAGCATTTCAACATTGGCACCGTCAAGAGTTCCGATTGTCAAAGCTCCGTTAAGCATAAACTTCATATTCCCCGTTCCCGAAGCTTCTTTTCCGGCTGTTGAAATCTGTTCGGAAAGATCGGCTGCAACAGTAAGCTTTTCGGCAATGGATACACCGTAATTTTCCAAGAATACTACCTTTATTTTTCCTTTTATTCTCTCATCATTGTTTATCTTTTCGGCAACATTGTTTATAAGCTTTATAATAAGCTTTGCTCTTGCATAACCCGGAGCGGCTTTTGCGCCGAAAATATATGTCTTTGGATAGAAGTCCATATCGGGACTTGCAACAAGCTTATTGTATTCTGCCATAATGTGAAGGACATTCAACAGCTGACGCTTATACTCATGCAGTCTCTTTGCCTGTACATCATATATAGATTTGGGATCAATATCAATATTATTGTGTTCTTTAATATATTGAGCCAGCTGAACTTTATTCTTTTGCTTGATTTTGTAAAATTCATCGCAAAAATCTTTATCCTCAGCATAAGGAATAAGCTTTTTAAGCTCATCGTAATTCTTAATCCACTTATTCCCGATTTTTGATGAAATAAGTGCGGCAAGATCCGGATTACAGTTTGCAATCCATCTTCTGAAGGTAATACCGTTTGTAATCGCAAAGAATTTTCTCGGATTCAGTCTGTAATAATCCGCAAATATATCCGTTGTCAAAATCTTTGTATGCAAGCCCGAAACGCCGTTTACCGCAAAACAGCTGTAAAGGCATATATTTGCCATATAAACCTTATTGTCTGCAATAATGGCCATGTATTTGTGCTTTGCAGGATCATTGGGATATACACATTCAAGGTATTCCATTAATCTTCTGTTCATTTCCTTGACAATCATGGCAATTCTCGGAAGAACCCTTTCAAACATATCAAGAGGCCATTTTTCCAAAGCTTCGCTCATAACGGTATGATTTGTATAAGCAAAAACTTTTTGCGTTATATTCCATGCGTCCTCCCATGAAAGCCCTTTTTCATCAAGCAATATTCTCATTAGTTCGGGAATTGCAAGGGTAGGGTGAGTATCATTAATATGAATACAAGCCTTTTCCGGAAGTTTATTCCAGTTATATCCGTATCTTGTTTCAAATTCTTTCAAAATCCACTGAATTGTAGCCGACACCAAAAAATACTGTTGCTTTAATCTGAGTTCCTTACCCTGATTATGATTATCCTCCGGATACAACACCTCGGAAATAACCTCTGCCAACTGTTTTTCTTCGATGGCGCTTACATAGTTTCCGCTGTTAAACTCTGACATATCCATATGATCCGGTGACTTTGCAGACCACAATCTTAATTTGTTTACAATTTTTGAATTGTAGCCTACCAACGGAACATCATAAGGCATGGCAAGTATTCTGGTGGCGTTCTCATATCTTACATAACAGCGTCCCTCATGCCAATCGGTATGAACCTGACCGCCTATTTTTACTTCGACAGTTTCTTCAGGACGGGGAATTTCCCATGCATTTCCGTCCTCAAGCCACGGATCAGGCAATTCTGTCTGGTATCCGTCTACAATCTTCTGTTTGAATAAGCCATATTCATATCTGATTGTACACCCGTATGCCGGCAAATCAAGAGTTGTCAGTGAATCAATAAAGCAAGCTGCCAATCTTCCAAGACCGCCGTTACCAAGACCTGCGTCATTTTCAATCTCCGCAATGTCCTCTATATTATATCCCAACGATTTCAGCGCATTTCTGTATTCGTCACTTTGCATCAGATTCAGGATATTTGTTCTGAATAATCTTCCCATTAAAAACTCAAATGAAAGATAGTAAAGCTTTTTAGAGCCTTCCTCCTTAACCTCTTTATGCGATACCGCCCATTTTGACATTATCTGATCTCTTGCGGTAAGCGCACAGGCGGTATATACCATTTTGGGAGTCGCATCCTCCATAACCTTACCGAAATGACGTGCTACCTTTCCCACAATTTCAGTTTTCAGTGCTTCTTCCTTTGCTGTCAATTTTAATTTACTTTCCATAATACTTATGCCTTTCCGTACCGATTTATTTACCGCTGTTCTTCTTTGCCGTTTCGGGTTTTACGACTGTCTTTTCTTCCGCTTTGCTTTGTTTTTCCTCCGGTACCTCTGTATTTTTCTTCTGCGTCTTTGCGGTGCTCTTTTTTGCGGATTCCTTTTTATCTTCTATATCTGTCAACGTTACTTGTTTTGACGTTTTTTTCTCTTCGGAATCTTCCGCCTTTGTTTTTTCGGTCTTTTTAACCGTTTTCTTTTTTGGTTTTTCTTCTGTCTTTTCCTTGGGTGCAGTTTTTGGTTTTTCCTTCTTTGTTTCCTTTTCGGTGTTCTTTTCCGTCTTTTTCTTTGCCGGCTTTTCTTTGGCTTTTTCCTGAGCATTTTCCTTGACTTCCGGTTTTTCTTCGATAATTTTTTCTTCAGTCGGCTTTTCTTCGGGAATATTTTTTGCTTCCGGCTTATTTAATTCAATTCCGGTAATTTCCGAATACATTTTTATATATTTATCTGCCGATATACCCCATGAATAGTCGGCGCTCATAGCCTGCGAAACAAGCTTTTCCCATACCGGCTTATTATCATAATAAACCTGCATTGCATATTTTAAAACATATACCATATCGTTTGCATTAAAGTTTCTGAAAGAGAATCCCGTTCCCTCTCCGGTATATTCGTTATAAGGAATAACGGTATCTTTTAATCCTCCCGTTTCACGCACAATCGGAAGTGTTCCGTATCTCATTGCAATAAGCTGTGACAATCCGCACGGCTCAAATAATGACGGCATTAAAAATGCATCACAGCCAGCATATATTTTGTGGGACATTTCATTTGAAAAATAGATGTTTGCAGACACCTTATCGGGATACTTCCATGCATAATGTCTGAAAAGATTTTCATACTTTTCTTCACCTGTTCCAAGTAATATTATCTGCATACCACCTTCACACAGACGATCAAGTGCCTCGGCAATCAAATCGAATCCCTTCTGATCGGTAAGTCTTGAAACAATTCCCACAGTAAATGTATTTTCATTTACCGGAAGATTAAGCATTTTCTGAAGCTCAGTTTTGTTTTTCTTTTTGCGTTCAACAAAATTCGAAACATTGTAATTATCAAATATATTAATATCGGTTTCCGGATTCCAATCTTTATAGGAAATACCGTTTAAAATTCCCACAAGGTCATTTTTCCTTGCATTTATAATTCCCGACAATCCCTCGCCGTACTGTTCGGTCTGAATTTCTTCCGCATAGCTTTGCGATACGGTTGAAATTTTTGACGCATATACAAGACCGCCCTTTAAGAGATTGGCATCTTTGTAATATTCCAGCTTATCGTTTGTAAAATAATAATCTCCTATATTCATAAAATCCTTTATTTTATTTATATCCCATCTTCCCTGGTATTTCAGGTTATGAATTGTCATTACGGTTTTTATTCCGCGGTAAAAAGGATTATCAAGAAAAGTATCAAGAAATACAGGAATTGCGGCAGTCTGCCAATCATTGCAGTTTATAACATCAGGTCTGAAATCAAGTGAAGGAAGTAAGGACAAAACTGCCTTTGAGAAGAAAATAAATTTCTCACAATCCAAATGTATATAGTCATACGGCTTGTCACCGTTAAAATAAAACTCATTATCAACAAAATAAAAGATACATCCGTCATGCTCAAGCTTTTTTACTCCGCAGTATTGCTTTCTCCATCCAATGTCAATGTATATATGAGTAACATATTCCATTTCATCCTTAAAATGTTGTGGAATAGATCTGTAAAGAGGCATAATAACCCTTGCATCCACACCCTTTTCCTTCAATGCCGCAGGAAGTGATCCCGCCACATCTCCAAGGCCTCCGGTTTTTGCAAAAGGTGCCGCCTCCGACGTTGCAAATAATACTTTCATAATTATAACCACCCTTTCTGCGTATTAATAACGCGGTCAATTTATTCCCGTTTGTATTATTAATTTTAATAAGGGGCAGCGCCCCGTTATTTAACGAACGGCAGTAGTATCTGTGACTTTATCCTGTATGAAATTGCATCCATGCCGAATTTAAATTTCACATCATCTGAGAGATGAACGTTTTTTCTGCCGTGCAGTTATAAATTATTATGTCTTACTATTATGTTGTCATAATTATTTTATCTCTTTTTTTTGATTTTGTCAATTTTTTATCAACCTCAAAATTGCAAAGTGTGTAATATTACTATCAAAATCTTTTTATTATGATTACATTTATATAATTTTAATAATGTTTTTTTCTCGTCATTATGCGAAAAAAGGTGAATTGTGGTTAAAATAGCATTTTTAGTTTTTTATAAAAAATCAAACGGAGCAATAAAATTCTACGCTCCGTTTACTATTATCAGATAATAATATTATTAAACACCGCGTTATCCGTTAATAAAATTAACTGCATATGTTGCCGCAACGGCTCCGTCTGCCGCAGCAGTAACAATCTGTCTTAAAGGTGTGTTTCTCACATCTCCCGCCGCATAAATTCCCGGAACGCTTGTTTCCATCTTCTCATTTGTTATAATAAATCCGTTTTCATCAAGATCCACATATCTTCCTGCCAGCTCCGATTTTGGGGTTATTCCCACTGCAATAAATACTCCGCTAACAGGAATATCGGTTCTTTTGTTTGTTTTATTATTAACAACCTCAATACCGCTGACTGTGGTATCTCCTTCTATTTTATCTATTTCGGAATTTAATACAAATTTGATCTTTGGATTTTCCTTTGCCTTTTCAACAAGGGTTGAAACAGCGCGAAATTGGTCACGTCTGTGAATCAATGTAACGCTTTTTGCAAATCTCGCAAGATACAATGCGTCCTCAAATGCCGTATTTCCTCCTCCTGCCACAGCAACGTCCTGTCCTTTGAAAAATGCACCGTCACAGGTAGCACAATAAGAAACCCCCACACCGTAAAATCTGTCTTCGCCCTCTGCCCCTAATCTTTTCGGCGACGCACCCGAAGCAAATATTATCGTTTTTGTAAGGTAACTGTTTTTTCTTGTTTCAACCGTTTTTATTCTGTCATTTGCACCGGATATGTTTTTTACCGTTTCGGTTGTAAATTCTATATCAAATTTTTTTGCGTGTTCCCTCATTTTTTCGGAAAGCTCCGCTCCGGCAGGATTATCATTTATCCCCGGGTAATTATCTACCTCATAGGTATAGTTCATCTGTCCTCCGTAGCTTGTTCCCTCTGCAACAAGAGTTTTCAATCCGCTTCTTCCGGCATAAATAGCTGCGGACAAACCTGCAGCACCGCCGCCAATAATAATTATATCGTACATATTAATCTCCATTCCGCCGCCATGCGGCTGACTTTCATAATTGTTCAGCAATCATTATTATAAAACATTGCCAAAACCAATTTCTCTTGCGGTTTTTTCACATTCTTCAAATCCGAAACAAAGACTTGAACTGCTGTGGCTGTCGCTTGAGAGAATAACTTTTCCGTTTTTTTCTTTAATATATTTCAATATATCAACAGAAGGATAGGGTGTGCTTCTGTAGCCCCTTGTAATTGC
>JAXEIW010000038.1:0-29306 GCA_034101885.1 Clostridia bacterium
ATGAATAAATATTTTGCTACCAAAATATTTATTTCAGCAGACTTTATCAATGCGAACTGTGTAAAATCTTTGATTTTACACGAAAAATTTTGACAATAGTCATAATTTTTCTAAATGCGATTGAAAATCGCATTTATTCAGTGAACATTATATTAAAAATCTTTGTTTTTGAAATTTATTTTATAAAAAAAACTTTCCCGTTCGTTTGGGAAAGTTTTTTTACCGGATCATTTAATTTTCAATATACTGCAATGGCATCCGTTTCACGTCAGCGGTGAATTTCACATATATTTACTTTAAAAAGTTTAAATATCTTATACGATGTGCAACACCATCTCATTGTATAGTTATAATCGGAATTTTCAAAATAACAGAAGTGCCGGCTCCCAACATACTGTTAATTATTATTTCAGCGTTTTCTCCAAAAATGAGCTTGAGACGTTTTGATACATTTACGATTCCAATACTATTGTACGAAGCATTTTCATCATACAAAGCTTTTTGAATTTCGCCAAGTCTTTCTTCAGTCATTCCGATACCGTCATCGATTATCTCAATAAATACTGATTCCTCATTGCCGTGAACAATGATTTTAATTGTCCCTTTTTGCTGCTTTGGACATATACCATGATATACTGCATTTTCCAATACAGGCTGAAGACACAATCTTACAAATTTAATGTTATAAAAAGTTTTATCAATATCCCATATAACTTCTAAGTTACCATACCTTTTTATCATTAAATCCATATAATTTTCCGAAAAGTCTAATTCTTCCTTTAATGTAACTACACTGTTTTCATTTATATAACTATATTTTAATATTTTTGTCAGTTTAGCTATTGATTCCGATAATAGATTCTGTCTTCCGTTTTCTCTGATGCTTTCTACATTTATCATATTAAGTGTATTGTTGATAAAATGCGGATTTATCTGTGCTTGAAGCATTGTTAACTTAAGCTTCTCATTCATATCCATACTGCTTTGCAGTTCCCTTTTTAATTCGTTATTATCATTTACAACCAACATGATTCCGCTTACTATATCTTTAATCTCATCATTTCTAAACTTATGAGATTTTATATTATTCTTGTTTTTTAAAGCTTCTACAATGGCGACGATTGGTTGATATGTATTCTTAGCCAACACAAAAGAAATAACAAAACACGATACAATCAAAAGAAATATAATCATAGCCATCATAACATTTATTTTTTTCATTTTTTCTGTATAATTATCAAGCTTTGTCACAGCAACGTAAACCCAACCGTTTTTTTTTGATTCTTTGGTTTTCCCTATATAACTTTCCCCTTCATTTATTATAATTTTAGATTCTTCGTTATAAATTTTCTCTATAATACCATAAACCGGTACTCCAAAATCTCCCTTGTTTTTACTGTATATAATATTCATATTTTCATCAATAATATAAGTATCGGTAAGATTGTTCTCTCCCATCATGTTTACAATATTTCCCAATTCAACAACATCCATATTAACTATTACCGCAGCATTGTAATCATATGTATTCATGCGATACATAAAACTCACAACATTAGGATATACTCCGTTAATCTTCCTTGCGAATATTCTCATCTTACCACGTTCTGTTTTCAGATATTCTTTTCTCCAATTCATGTCGGGAAAATTGCTTAATTTTACATTGCCCGTACCGGTGCATACCCTTGAGAAATCTTCCGAATAAACATAAATTGAATCAATACTTTTAATACTTGATTCATACGCCTTTATTTTTTCTCTGAGACGATCAATTGTCAATCCGTTCTTTATATTACTGTCGCTTTGCATTGCATACATAATCGTATCACTGTCAACCGCCATATTGCTTGTAATATATTTAACCTCGTCAATTAATACATCATACATATTTGCCGCATTATTTACATAATTTTCATTTAAACTGGTAAATTCACCAACTGCAACCTCCGATGTGCTTTTATAAGTCATAATTAAAACAATGGTGAATATTAACATAATAACAGTGAATATCTTTATAAAATTTTTAAATAAAACTCCGTTTAACTTATATGAACCAAAAAAATTTAAAACTCGTTTTTTTATACTCATTTATTTATATCCTCAATACTCTTTGTATATATCATCTTTTTGTAATCGGTAGGTGAATATCCCGTAAAATTCATAAATGCTCTGCGAAAATTTCGCGAATTTTTCAATCCTACCTTCTCCGCTATTTCATTAAATTTCAGATCGGTATGAAGCAGTTCTATTGCTTTTTGCATTCTTCTTTCGAGTAAAAAATCCGACATTGTCATACCTGTTTTATTCTTAAAAATTGTACTCAAATATTTTGGTGTAAGATATGTGCATGAAGCTATATCATTTCTGGAAATATCTCTGCAATAATTTTTATTCATATACTCTTTTGCAAGATTCACTGCCTCATCATCGGTTTCTTCTTTTATTCCCCCATTTTCTTCTCTCTGTATAATTTCTTTTTCCTTTATAGCCAGTATATTGTCATAATTTCTTTTTTCTCTGTCTGAATACATATTGCTTATCATAAGCTTAATTCTCTCTGTACTCCCAACATTAACATATGAAACAATCATCTTAAGCATCATCTCTTCATCAATTTGCCCTGCGTAGTCTTTTAATCTGTTAATTTTACATGGTTCATTATTTTGTGTGACAAAAACATCCATATTAAAAAAACTTTTTATCTTTTCCATTATAAATTCACTGAAATCCTTTCCGTTTTCATTAAGGACAATAGCTTTTATGGTATTATTTTTAAAAGATACAATATAAATATCAATATTATTTTCATCAAACACTCTTTCTAAAAATTTAGTTAACGCATTTTCATAGCTTTCTTTCCCGTACTGCCATTTATTTTCAATCATATTTTCATAATGTTCTATTACAATATCATAGAAACTGCATAAAACATTTTCAAATTTATATTTAAATCCAAGTTTTTCATAATTAATCTTTATTTCATTGTCATTTCCAAAACATCCGCAAAACAATTCAGCAAAAAAACGTTCCTTTTCATCCTCAAAAGTATCAGATAATTTTTTTCTTTTTGATTTTTTTTCATCAAGAACTTTTTTCAGATTAAGCATTACTTCAGAAAACTCTTCAAATTCAAAAACCTTAACAAGATAATAAAACACATTATATTTTATTGCTTGTCTTGCATAATCAAAATCTTCATATCCGCTTGTTATTACAATACTTATCGGTAAATTATTATTATATATATATTCAATCAATTCAAGTCCGTCCATAACAGGCATTTTTATATCTGTTATCAGCACGTCCACTTTGTTGTTCTGTATGAATTCCATTGCGTCTTTTCCATTAAGAAATGTTCCGACAACACAATATTCATCAGATATATCTTCTATCCACTCTTTATATAAATCATGCAGGTAATATTCGTCTTCAGCAACAACCACATTATACATTGTTTTAGTCCCCCATTATTCTGTTTATCACCGGTAGGTTAATATGTTTTTGTTAATGTAATTAAAGATATCATCAAACAAATTTCCACTCATCTTAAAATGATTATATCATATTATTTTTATTATGTAAAGTACCAAATTGTCACTTTGATACAACTTTGTCATAAAGACTGCTTATTTAAATCTCCGTTAAGTATACATAATAACCGGACGGTATAATAAATGTTTTGGTAATCAAAAAAGAGCATATTGACATCATGTTGTAAAATGTATATAATGCTCACCGAATAAATGCGATTTTTAATCACATTTATTCGGTGAGCATTATTTTACATTCCCGTTTTTGATTATAGTTTTCCGGCAGCATGGGCTCCGCCGCAGTCACCGGAAGCGTCTGTAAAGCCGAATGAATAAAGCTTTCCGTGGACATCAAATTCCAGACGGAATGGCTTTTGGTTGAGTGTTTTTAAATCAAAGTCCGTGAAGGTCAGCGGCCGGTTTGTGCTGTTGCCGCAAAACGGTTCGGAGCAAGCAAGAATTGTTCCGTCCGGAGAAAGGATTTTCACTAAAACCGAACCGTCAATATTGACGATCATTCCGCATTTTCCATCCATAATTAATTTTCTTGTGATAAGCTTACCCTCTCCGTTCATTGAGACAAATCCATCACGGCGCAACTTTGCAAGTCCGGTTGCACCATTTCTATACATTCCGTTTTCTGTCCATGGAATGCCTGATCGCCACCAAAGCCAATATAGTAAATCCAAAGCTCATCCTCGTGAATCACCAATACTCCGCCGACCGATTGTACATAGCCGCGATCCCATGCACCTTCATAGATGGAGGAAGGAATGAGACTTTCCCGACAGGGGCGAGAAAAGTGGTAGCCATCTCGACTATACATCGGCATCAAATCAGTGATCTTGGGAACACCGTATTTTTCGCACATATCATTTTCCGGACCATACATGATTTGGAACATCCCGAGCATGATGCTTTCATAGCCAACGCAGTCTACGTTATAGAGCTGCGGTGTAAAGCCGATATAGGGATTCGGCTGATCCAAGGAATCGCAGGAAAGCCAATTTGCAGTGTCCTTTTCGGTCCATGCTGCACCATCCAAATAGTTGTCACATTCCCGATATTTACGAATACGCACCCAAGCACCGTCCGGTTGCACATCAAGGGAACGGATGCTGTAAACCCATTTTTTGCGGAACGGATTATAAAAAATTGTGCTGCGGTCATACATAGATCCGGTTTGGCAGAAGCGGTCAAAATGGATTCCGTCACCGCTGATGGCTGCAATGCCCGGCATATCCGGTCCCGGATTCCGCAAAAACAGCTTGTAGCGTTCTTCCTTGGGACAGGTATCGTCGATAAAAACAGTCGTGGAATCGGGGCGCAGATAGGAAGTATCACCAACGGAAAAATCCAAAGCATCCTCACGCTCCCGATAAGGAAGTATCAGGTTTGTGCCGGGTACAATGCCTAAATCCGGGCGCACCCATGAAAGACCGTCCTCTGATTCTGCGTAGCACATATGGCGAAGCCAGCCTGCTTCGTACCACATTTTGAATTTTTTCTCCTTTTCATCATACCAAACTCCGCCGCTTTTGGGGCAGGCACAGGGGCAAACGTCATTTTCCAAAGGAGTTTCCGGAAAAAGTACCGGCTGACCGGTCTTTTTTGCCTTGTGATATTCCGGCATGAGCTCCGTTTCCTCAATCAGAAAATCGTCCACAAACAGTTGCCGCCCAACAGAAATATCGATCAATTCCGGCGGATTCTCCAAGTAAGGTATGTGCTCCGCATCAGAGGGGGCGTCCATGTCGGATAAAATAATGTTATTGTATAGCTTTTCCATAAAAATCTCACTTTCCTTTTTCTTTATTGTATCAAACAAGAATCACATATTCAATCATCGGTATCAGGCAAAAACACCTGAATAGGCAAATTTAAACCGTTTTCGGTTTTATATACCAAATCCAAATCAGCACATCTGTCTTTAAATTTTCCCATGAGTATTTTTTTCTATTTAATTTGCCATTTTACAAATTAAGCCTTAATCCCTTTAACAGGAACTCCTGCCTTTAAATCTATTTTATTTTGCTTTCCTATTTCCTTTGCACCGTTTTTGGAAAGCTCATAAAAAGTATAGTCACAATCGGCAGAGTATTCCGTATCTTCCAACGAATACAGGTAAATCACATCATCTGTTTCTCCGGGGGCAAATGTCACCCAATTCTTTGCAATTGTTTTTCCTTTATAGATAACCTCATATTCTTCTCTGCTAAAATTCACACGAACCATACTGCCGTCCTCGTAAATTACAATTGTCCAATCTCCGTCCTTTTTATATTCGGTTATCTTCATATTTTCAATCAAAAGCATCGGAACGTTTAATATATAGTGACTCTTGATTTTTTCATCATCAAGCTGTACAACGTCACCCCAACACGATTTGGCGCCTATCATAAATCCGTAAAGAAGGCTCTTTTTATCATATCCGAAGCATCCGCACGGAATTATGCCATGATAGAGCATTGGTGTAAGAGGAATTTTTTCCTCGTTTTTATAAAGCGTCGTACTTTTATTATATCTCGTACTCCAACCATGACCTGTTCTGCCTATAAACGGATAACAAACGGTTTCGCTTGTTACATCGATACCATATTTATTAAACTCCTCAAATATTTTGAATTTATATTCAAGGCTTTCGTCAGCGGCACAGGAAATTTCGGGTGAAAAATCATATCTGCGCATTTCCGAGGTTGTAACATCAATGTGATACGTGTCTTTTATTCCAATGGTATCGACAATCCATTTTACTCTCTTTTGCATTGTTCCGGTTTCAAAATATTTTTTCAGAGAAATAATATAGCTCAATCCGCCCGACCACAACCAACCTCTGTACTTTTCACCGTATGCGTCCATCGCAATCAAGCTTTCATCAGAAATACAGTTCAAATATGCGTCCTCAAAGTTATCGTGCAAAGAAACATATGTGTTATAGTCCCTTGCCTCATTTATGACTTTTTGCAATTCATCGCCGGAAGAAATAGCGTCATTTAATTCAAACGGTTCGGGATAGCAGTGGTCATGTCCTCCCTTTTGCCAGCCTACAATGTACACAACCTGTCGCTGATTGTCAAATATATTTGCCGACTCACGATAAAATTGCTTTAAATCATCAAGCGACGCAACCGGAGTATCATCTCCATGATCGAGCATAAATTTGTAAAATACGCAGCGATTATAGCATTCCACCCTTTTAGGTGCGAGATTTTTTTGCAATTCCTTTGCAAAGCTTTGCCAATCTGCACGAGGAATTTGAGTGATTACAACACTTTTTTCACCCTTGACGCACGGTGATTTTAAGCCGCATACCTTTGCCTGTACCTTGTTTGTCAGCTCAACGCCGATAACTCCCATACTTTTTTGATTTACTCTTTGTATGCTTTGATGCATTATAAAATCAAGCTTGTCCGTGGATACAAGTATACCCGATTCATCGTCATATATGCCCATTGCATTTATCACATCATACAAAACAGGGAATCCCATAGGAGGGTTGTTTTTAGTATCGGCGCATCTTCCTCCTAAAGAGAAATTCACAACCTTTGAGTTTTCAATAGTGCATAAGTCAGGTATATATACGCTTAAAAGCTCATATCCGCATTTTTCGCCAACGTCATTCAGCACAAGCTTATTTCCGTCGCAAGCAAGTGTACACGACGCATATTCCGAAGTGATTTTAAAGCTGTTTCCGGCTTCCGTATAATCAAAGCTTCCGTTATCGATATTGGTTATAATCTCGTTATTTTCAATGCGGCGCACCTTTACAATCGGATGGCAAACGGTATTATTCAATTTAAATTCCGGGAGATAATTATTGTTGCCCTTTTCAACGTCAATTAAAGTTGCCTCAGCGGTTTCGATAGGCTTAACAAAGCTCTTTTGATATGTACTTGCTTGTTCAAATCCCAATTCGACCGTTGTAACCAATTGACGAAGAACAGTTTCCCCATTCTCATTTATAAAGGGTACAGGATTGTTGTTATCATCCAAAAGACTTATGTACACATATCTTGTACCGCCCCAAACTGCGGGAATATTATATGCGCCCGCTGTCTCATATACAGCTCCCTTTTCCCACAAATACATATGCGGATATATATTCCATCTGAACGTATGACTGTTATAGTCGCTTTCATATTGTCTTAATGTTCCGAATTCAAAATCAATCTGCACTTTTCCGGCAAAGGGCGCATTTCCGCACGCTTGCCATTTGGTTGTAATGTAAACACGATCACCCTTCCAAAGAAAATTTGCACTGATAGTTGTTTTTAAAAGTTTTGCATATTCCATAAAATATTCCCTTTCTGTAATTGTCATAAATTATTTCACAAGTAAAATATCACAAAAGAAATACTTTGTCAAGAGTATTTCTCAAAGAGGTAAAAATAGAACAAAAAAATAAAAAAAAATTTGTCGGATGCACCAAGCGGCACATCCGACATTCATTTTATGCTATTTTTAAATCAGTGTATTTATTGTATTAATACTCTGCGTTTTGAATTACAGGAGTCATTCCGTTCAAGCTGTTCCAAAGCATAAGCTTTACGGTTTCGCCCTCTGCTATTCCTTCGATGTAAATTCCGATTTGATTGTTAAGTTCGCCAAATTTTTCATCGGATGATTCTACACTAACAAGCTTTCCATCCTCGTTATATCTTGCAGCAACAAGAACGGCATTGTCAACGTTTACAAGCTCTGCCAATGCGTATGCGTCGCCTGCAACCTTTGTGCCCTGCGGAACTGCAACCCCGTTTACAATCAATGACAGCTCTGTTATACCGACAACTGTCAGCGGTAATACATAATCTGTCTTTCTTATTGCGGCACCTGTTGAATCTGTTGCTTCCTTTGCGATAACAAGCTTATATTCGCCGTTTGTAAGACCCGTAAATGAAAGTGTTGCAAGAGTTCCTTCCTCGTTCCATGAAATTGTGGGAGCTGTTCTTTCGCTCTGTGCATTTTCGATATATACTTTTCCGTTAAAGCCCTCTGTCTCTGCTATAGAAATCTGAGCTGTCAGATTGCCCTTTGCAAGCGCTGTAAGGTCATTCTTTGTAATCTCTTTTCCGTTCTGAAGCAGTGTTATGTCATATGCGGTATCGTACTTGTCATTATCGAGCGTTGCAAGATAATTCATGTATGTTGTGCTTGCAGCCTTGTTGTAATATGTTTGCTTTCCGATGAAATACTTTGATACAAAACCGCCCCATGTTATTCCGGTGAGATTTACAGTACCGTTCACATACATATTTGCTTTGTCATGCATCGTGTATGGTTTTGCTCCGTCCGGCAAAGCTTTTTCGTAATTGCTGGTTCTTAGAGGAGCTTCAGGCTGATATGTTTTTGTATCGAATGTCAATTCCTTACCGTTCAAAACCGCTGCTTTTGCTTCGGTTTTGGTATCATACGAGAATATCAGGTGATTCCATCCCGAATTGCTGTAATAGTTTGCTGTGTTTGTTGTTAAATACTGAACTTGTATTTCTTCTGTACTGTCGGCATTAAGATAATTCACTCTGAATCCGAGCATTACGCCCTTTTTATTCAACATCATGTGAATTTTTCCGCCGTCTGCCGTTTCAGGACGTGCAACTGACCAAATTCTTTCCTCGTTGGCATTAGTGTTGGGATTTACCTTAAACCAAATATCAACGGTAAACTCATCAGCCAAAGCTGTTCTCAAATTAACTGACATTTTTTCGCTGATTGCCCAACCTGCACCCACATAATATGCGTCATCATATTTATTTGTAGAACCGAAAGTTCCGGCAAACTCAGTCTTGGTTCCGCTTATAACGTCCTCAAGGCAAGGTTTGTTTTCATCATTTACGGTTTTATTCATATTATATTGTGCGACAACCTCGGGAACTGTTTGTATTGTTGCAAACTCAACAGTCTGCGGCTGACTTCTTTTTTCACTTACCGCCTCGTCAACAGTCAGAACATATTTATGCCCCGGCACAAATTCATTGCTTGTAACGGTGTATAATATATCTGTTAACGAGCCTGTTGTATTGAGCTGTTTATTTGCCGTAATATCGGTTACGATGACATTTTCCGAATTGAATAATGCGGTATCGGTATTTTCAACCCTTGATGTATCGATTGTGATTTTCGGCATTAATCCGTTTCCTGCAAAAATATCATTCAATCCCGATTTTGACGCCAACGCTCCGAGTCCGTCTATAACCTTTATATCATACTCGGGTTCATAATAGCCGACATTCTTAGTGTAATCCTCCAAGATTTCCGCCTCGGTTCTCGCACCGTCATAAATGCTTATATCCGAGAATAGGATATGTGAATTATAGTGTGAATAATTGTTACCTATTTCCGTTCCGGCACCGAATCTTAACTGTGAAAGTCCGTCGTATCCTACAACGGTATATCCGTCATTCTTTGTAGGCATTTTCTTTTCGGGATCATAAACCGAAAGCTTAATTCCGTCAACTATCAGCATTGGCTCATTCAATCCGTCCGACTCATCAAGGCTCACCGAAATATTGTGCCATGTGCCGTACTCTAAAGTCTTGCCGAAATGATACTCATTATATGTATCCTTTGTTCCGCTGTTGACCTTTCTGGTGATTATTATTCTTCCGTTGCCGCCACCGTCACCGTTTGCGTCATACATAACTCTGAACAGCGGATCACCCGGATTTGTTCTTGCTTCCAATAATACAAATCTTCTGTAACCGTCACCTTCATATATCGGCTTAAACCAAAAATCAGCTGACACTCCACCCTCAAATGCTGCTTTCAAGCTATCATCGGGTGTTACTGTCATTATATTCTGAAACCAGCTCAAACTTGGGTACCAGCTATTAACATACGTTTTTTCAGGGTATGTTACATCGTTAACGTTACTTATTGTTACAGCATTATTAGGTATATAAGAATCTGTACCAACAGATAACGGATATTTCTCGCTGTCAATTTTATTGTAAATCCATCTTTTGTTGTTTGAGTCCTTATTCGTAACCGCTTCGCACTCATAACGAATAATTTCATTTGCCGTACTTTGTTCGGCAGCCAAAACCGCCATAGGAATTGTTGCCGCTGCAATTGATAATGCTGATAATACAGCTGCGAATTTTTTTAACATAATTTTTTCACCTTTACCTTTCTGCGCCTCAAAGCGCCGTTAAAATTACTTTCTTATGCCGAATCCGTCAGATGATACGGAATATTCTTCCGCAAAGCTTACATTGTTTTCGTGCAACGTTCCTCCTTTCAGTGAGATTACGGATTTTGTGTCATTGTGCGTAAATGCGTTTTGTGAAGCTGCCGTATACAAGCACAACGCTCCGTAATACTTGTTGTTTTTTATGGTATTGTTAACATAATAATCCGACGGGTACACGACTTCCTTATTATAAAAGTCTGCCAATTCGGGATATTTTGTTTTCCATACGTTTGAATTATAGTATCTGTTATACTTGTTGGTTATAAATGCCGTTGCATTCGACGGCTTATTAATTGCTGCGTCCTCAGCCAAAATTCCGTAGCTCAATATCGGCATTGAAACATTATTGAAAATATTTCCGTCAACGGTATTATATCCGCCGTTATTTACAAACACACCGCCATAAATTGTATTAAATACATTCTCTGATACGGTATATCCGCTTGTGTAGCCGTCAAGATATACAGTCCACACTCCGTATGTGCTTCTTCCGGTTGTTTCGGACGGAGTTACGTTCCCTATATCGGAAAAATAATTGTTTCTGATTATGTTCCCTCTCGATGTGCTGTCGCCATATGCATAAACCGCACCTGCGTCATTTGTACCTTTGCAGATATTTTGGAATTTGCAATTTTCCAAAACGTTGTCATTTCCCATCAAAATTACGGCAGTGTGATATGTATTGCCGAAATCGCAATTTCTTATCGTATTCTTAACTCCGATTGTACGAACACCCGGAGCATAAACAGGATTTACATTTTCAACATCATGAAAATCGCAGTCCTCGATAAGATTGTTTTGTTCCCGTAAGCTGAATCTGTCGGAGGTAATGTATATACCGCCGCTGCCCAAATTATAAAAATCCGTCTTTTTGATGCTTGAATTTGTATTATCTGCCATATAAACAGCTTCTTTAACAATATTTCTGAATGTGCAGCCCGAAATGTTAATATCCGAGCCGCCGTAAATCTTTATTGCATTTGCAATCGTTCCCTCAAAGGTTATACCCTCAAAGGTGATGTTTTTGGCATTAATCATTTTAAACAGCGAATTGTCGGATGAGGTTATATACAAATCCGAGTTATCAACCGGATAATAGTAAAGCTTTTTCGTTTCGCTGTCATAATAGTATTCACCCGGTGCGTCAAGCTCCTCTATTATGTTTGAGAACCAGAATTTTGCACTTTTTAAATCACTTGTTGAATTAATGCTGTTCGTTCCGGTGATTTTATTGTTTTCTTTGTCTATCCCCGAAATCTTATTTTTCGAATACTCCCACTCAACATTCGGAAAACCTGCAATATAGATGTTTTCCGGGTTACTCCAGCTTTCTATTCTTGCCTCATCTTCATCGGTATATTTGATATAAAACGATGAAGCATTGTCCTTTGTTGTGTTTTCCTTTGCGGAAATACTCATATAGGTGTTTTTGCCGCCGGTCTTGTTCGGATATCTTGCGCTTGTAAATATCTCATCACCCTGATACAGCAAAAAGTCGGGGGCATTGTTTTTTACATTCAAGGTGTATTCCTCCTCCGCACCCGTCAATCCGAGTGAGGATAAATCGGCACACTTGATATTCGCTCTGACGCTTTCGTTTATTCTCGGTTCTGTAACATTTCCCGAGCCTTTAACCGCAGTTGCCGAATTGATGATTACATTTGCTCCGTCAGCGGCACGAAAGACAATTTTTGTATCGGTGCTGCCGCCGTTATCCGAATAGAACGAAACACCGTCTCCGACATTGTAAACACCCTCCGATATAACAATGTCAATTTCGGAATAATCCGAAATTTTTCCGCTTTTGTTCAGTGCGTCAACGGCACGTGCCGCACGCTTTATTGTTTTATAAGGTGTGTCTGCCGTTCCCAAAAACGTATCTTTTCCGTTCGGGGACACATAAATCTGCAATGACGTGCTTTCGGCATATACATTCGGGGTTATGCTTGCGGCAATCGCCGCAAGCAATAAAACAGGTTTTAATTTTTTCATAATAATTCTCCATTCTTAATTTAAAAAACACATAATAAATCAATCAAGCAAATCGAATGTTGTGAGGTCTATGTTGTTTTCTATATCCTCAACCACTCTCAATGCCATAACGTTCCAGCTTGTAAAATACGGTCTGATAACAGGCTGTCCCGTATCTCCGTTATAATATTCGTGAATACACCCGTTTTGCAGAATATCGTTGGCATATGTTTTTATAAGGCGCATGGAAACGTTTACAGCGTCGTCACGATAGCCGTAACGTGCAAGCGCATATGCCGTTAAAAAGGTAGACAATCCCCAAACCGGTCCCTGCCAGTTTGACGGATTTCCCATAGCGACATTGTTATAAACAGGATCGCTTTTTGCGTGTGAACGAATACCGCAAACCGACAGAAAATGCTCCTCGCTCATGATATATTTTCTGACGCACTCCGCCTGTTCCTTTGTCGCAAGTCCTGCCCATAGCGGAAAAATATTTGCCCAGCTTCTGAATTTTAAATATGTAACCCAATTTACACCTTGCATCGTAATTTCACCGGGATTTGTATTGCAGTCAATCGAATAAAAGCACTTATCCATTTGGTCGAAATATTTTTCTTGGAAAAACGCTTTCAATTCCTCCGCTTTTCTTTTGTAATAATCCTCTCTGTGAGGGCAAAACATATGAGCAAGCTTTTTCATTGCGCAAAACTCACGATACATAAAAGAAATCAAATCGCACGGCGATGTGCTCATAGTTCCTCTGCCGTATACCGCCGGGTTATTATCAATTCCGTTTCCGTACAGATTCGGATAAACATAATATCCGTTGTTTGTGCAATGCGTGTCAAACCATTCTATCATCTTTTCGAGCGAATCCCAATATTTTTCCACCCATGAAAAATCGTTCAATCGCTTTGCAATTACATATGCATACTGTGCCTGAAGCGGCAATGGAGTACACCTCGGGTCGGATTCGCCGTCAAGCGAAACATTCTTTGCCGGTTTTTTGTCCTCCCCCATATTTTCGATTAAGTTTGAAACACTGCCCTTTGCATATTCCAAAAGCTCATCGTCAATCGAGCAAGCCATAAAGAACGAATCCCAGTCCCAAAGAGTTGTATATCCTCCGCCCGGAACCAAATATTTGTGCTTCAGTATACCGGCAGGCTCCATAAGGCTCTCTTTTTTGATAATTTTTCTCAAATATTGACTTACGATTTCCAAAGCCTTATCATCGGCAATATTCGAAAGCTTTATGTCCCCTTTTGCCGGACAGTCATTCACAAAATCATGTCTTAGGGTGACATCATAATATTTCATTTATTCGTCCACCTGCTCTCTCACTTTATCAATTAAACCGATTTTTTCAAACTCGATGTCGATAAAGTTTTCGGGGACTTTTCCGTCCTTAATCTTGAAATCGAGGTTATCAATATCTTCAAATATGTCCTCTTTTATCTCTATATTCGGTCTGAAATAGTTCTTGTTGTCCTTCCAAGCCTCCGGCTTAATGTCGCTTGCACCGCATTTATACAATATGTTGTCGCCGACAACAACGTTTTGATAAAAGTCAATGGCCTTTCTTCCGCCTTCTCGGTAGAACATATTGTAAAGATACGGATATTCCTCTTTCCATACACCCTTTACCATCTTATATGAATCAACAAACTCAAACCAATTTCCCCACGCTGCAAAGGCATCGTTCGGATATAATTCTCCTCTCATAGGATTATCAACGTCTATAAAGATGTTGTTTTCAATACTGTGCTGACCGCCACAGTTGATGAACACTCCTCTGTTAAGATTGTAAAAAATGTTTCCGTAAACCTTTTTACCGCTCGAGCAACCGTCCCAGTACATTCCGAACGTTCCGGTATGACTTATCGCTTTTCTGTCCGCCGTATTGTATAAAAGATTATACCTTACAACAGTATCATCGGAATACAGGTCTGCAAACGTATAAATCATCGCCGCATCGTCCGTTTCCTGAACAACGTTATATATTTCGTTGTACTCTATAACCGTTCTCGGTCCGGTAAAACCTACCGCATTGCCATATGAATCGTGAATCAGATTATGACTTATTGTGTTTCCGCAGCCAGTTACCTGTGCCGCCTTGCAGTAATTCAAATTCGCTTCTGAATAATGATGAATATGGTTATTTGAAATCAGCGAATTTCCGTCAATCAAATGATACAAATCACCCGAATCGTTAATGTACAATGCACCGTAATCTATAGCATACACATTATTGTTTATGAATTTGACATTATAGCTTCCCTTCGCATATACCCCCTTCAGAGATATATAGCGAACATCACAGCCGTCAACCGTTATGTTTTTACCGCCGGAGATATACATTCCGTATCCTCTTGAGCCTTGCAGCTTAATATTTTGAAATTTTATGTTTTCGGTCTGAGTGAATGTCATCAAATTACCCGGCAGATAGGACAGATAATAGTTGTTATCCTCATGCTCGTCATATGCTTGCGGATAAAGATACATTACAAGGTTATCCTTATCAAGATAATATTCCCCCGGTGCGTCAAGCTCCTCCGGAATATTATAGTAGTAACAATTTACGTTTTTGTTTATTGATTCGGGTTGAGGTGAAGTGGTAATGGTTTTGTTTTTCTTGTTTATCGACAAAACTCTGATTGTAGTCGGACGCCAAGTCATGTTCCACTGACCCCACATATAAACCTTGGAAATTTCCTCCCAATTTTCGGCTCTGTCGTGGTAATTTATAACACCTGCCGTGGTACTGTTACCGTTTATAACAACACCGGGAACCTTTTCCCAGCCGTCCTCGCGATTCGGCCATCTTGCCCTATCCTGTCTTCTGCCGTAAGCATAAAGCGCATATTCCATGGGTACCGAAAGATGACTGTCGTGTGTATAGTCCGCCTCCGGGGTAAGCTCTGTCACTCCCTTTGCTTTTAAATCGATTGCAACAACATTTTCCTTATCGGGGATTCTTCTTTTCATGCTTTCATCGGTGATTTCGGTAAAATCATCACGATTTACAGTAATTGCACCCGAAAGCATTACTTCCTCTCCGTCATAGCTTCTGTAAATTACAGGCTTTTCGTCCGTTCCGGAATCCTTGATGTCAAAATGAACTCCCTCGTCAAGCATTTCATAGATACCCTCGCGAATAATAACCTCAACTCCCTGTGATTTGTCCTTTTTTCTTACCTCTTGTCTTGCTCTGTCAATACTCTTAAACGGATTGTCTATGCTTCCGTCACCGCTCTTATCCGAGCCGTCAAGGGACACATAAATTTGTATTTTGTAATCATTGGCGGACTCGGTGCTTTCGGTTTCGGCAAGCGTGGGAGCTGCCGATAAAATCATAATTCCCGACAGCACCGCCGATAAAATTTTCATTTTCATGCTATCCCTCCTATTCATTAATAAGCCTGCTATACAGTTCTTCCATTACCGTACTTCTGACTGTTTTTCTCATTATTAAATCATTTGAACGAATTACTATCAGCTTGCCGTTGTTGTAAATAATTTTCTTTCCGGTCAGTTCTTCAATCTGTGATGACGGAATAAACATTGTACCGTTTTTGTTTACCGCAAAAACCTCTTTCGTTCCGTCAAGCACCGCACAGCCCTTTTCGGCATTGAACGACACATCGATTCCGAACGCCTCGCAGAGTCTGCGAAGAGGGACATATATTTCTCCGTTGTCGCAATAGCATTTCACGCTTTCATCATTTTCGTCAATCAGTGTTCTTTTGTTGTTATTCAAAACATACTCCGAGCCGACAGCAAAGCATGAAGCGCTCTTTGCCATTTTTGCCGTATGCGTTCCCATAAATCGCTTTCGGGTATAAATAACCGTTTCCGACCGTTGCCGCTTATCGGGCGATTCAACAACAAGCTTTATGCCGTTATTTATATACGTTCCGTTAAACGGAGTAACTCCGTCCGCCTCATACAAGCCGTAATCAGCACCATCGATAAACTTAAAATATTTCATAAAGTTCTTTGTGGTTGTTTCATCAAAAACATTCTGAATTGTCTTTTGACCTACCGCATATTTGTAATCGCTGTCTGCGTCAACCTCTATTTTCGTATAAATCTTGCTTATACCGCCCTCCATGGTTATCTTTAAATCGTCCATATATGTTGGCTGATTGGTCTGCAATTTAAACCTGATTCTGTTTATTTGATTTGTGTCGGGAACCAAAAATGAAATATTGTCATGAATGAGCTTTCCGTCAAAATAATAGCTGAACGTCTGACTCAAAAAATCTATCTCATATCTCATATCGTACCACTTAGTATAATTAGCGGCAAAGTTATCCATTACTTTCTGACCGTTAGCCGTTACCATTGTAAAGCTTGTTTTATAAAGCATATTGGCAAAGCACTCGTTAATCCAGCCGATCCATGATACAAATTCCTTGCTGTCGCCCATTCTTACGCGAAAGGTTACGGTTGCTATGCCTCCAAACGGCTCGTCAAAATAGTATGCAAATTCTGTCAAATCCTTATCGTTCGTATGTAATGCGATTACCTTGTTAGTCGGATCGTTAGGGTCCTGCTCAACCTGATAATACGTTCCGTTTTCCACGCTGTCCTGACCGTCCCATCCTTTCGGTCGGTCGCCAATGTTGTAATTTTCGTAGTTTTCATCGCATATAACCCTTGCGGCATATGCATTTGTACAAATACCAAAAGCCAGAAAAGCAGTAATCAAGAATATTATCTTCTTCAAAGCATCTTCCTCCTGTTCTTTTTTTGTTACCCAAACCCGAAAATCGGGTTTGGATACCGTTTATCTGTAAATTATAATGTCTGCCGCATTACCGTCATAGCTTCTGACAAGGATTTTGTCACCGTTTAATATGTCCGCAAGCTTTGCAGGCTCGGCATTATATTTGCTTCCTTTCATCGTAACTATGGTTACATAGGTCTTGTAAATCGGATCTCCGTTATCAGTTCCGAACATCAATTGCTTTCCGTAGGTTGATTTAATAATAATAACGGAATTATTAACCGCTTCCACAGTTCCCAAAAACACATTTCTGAGACCATACGAAACTTCATCGTAATTATAAGCACTCGGAGTTGCCGGATTGCTGATATCATCAGCGGTCTTAAAATTACCTATAAAGTATTTTTCATCATATTTTGACAAATCTCCTATTCCCCACAGGTCACGGATTACCTTTTGAGATTCTTCTTCTGTTTTTTTTGTTCCGTCATCATTATACTTAACATTTACCGCAAGAACGTCATTTTTTGGATTATATACCTTTCTGTAACCAACAAGCTTTTTGTTGCCGTCATACCATATTCTTGTAACATCGCCCGGCTCCAAACCGTTTATTATCTTATCGGAAGCCGCATAATACGAAACGTCCTCTCCTCTGTGAACAACGTTCAGAACATATACCGGATTGTCCTCCTCGTCAATTCCCTGTTCAATGCTTTTTACAACGTCAACACGGTTACTGTCGGAATAGCTCTTTGCTCCGTCCTTATATTCAATCACAATATCGGGCGATCTAAATCTTTTGCTTTCGTATTTCGTATAATATGCCATTACAGTATACATTCTGTCATGCGCTCCCGGGAAAGCGGTTTGCGTACGATAATACTCTGTCGATTCCGGATCTGTCGGTATTTGAAAATATATCGATGATTTAACCTTATATGTAAACACGTTCGGATTTTCAAGGAATACATTCGCATTTCTCCATCTGAGATATTCGGAAGAATCTGCCGCAGGCTGTAATGTGTCGCTGTCAGGCTTTGTATCGTCCGGAAGCTTTATTGAGCTTAAATCGCCGTCCTTATTAAGCCTAAACGTTATCGGGTTTCTTATCGTATCGCCGTTACCGTCTACCAATCCCAAGCCGAGTGACGAATTAACCAATTCCTCTTTTTTGCGTGTCTTATCATTAAGCTTAACCTTGTCTTTGGCGTAAACCTTAAGCCATTCACCGCCGCTGGTAAAAATATCGAACAAGACACATTCTGTTCCGTCATCAGTTTCCGCTTTATTGACCCTATGCAAAACTCCGATTTGTTCGTCAACATCTGCCTCGAAATACACTATATATCTGTCATTTACGATATAAAATGTTCCGGTTGAACCGTTATTGATATTTGCTGTCGGCATTGCTGCGTATTTTTTATAAATCTTATATTCCTTACCGTCAATTTTCAGAATTTTTCTTGCGTCCTCATATGTTACTCCCGAAACACTTCCGTAAACCGCCTGATTTGTGTAATACGCAGTAAATGTTTTTTCGTTTTCCAGAATAAGCAAAATATCAAAATCATGAACCTCGTCTAAGGTTATTTCCTTGCCGTCCTTTATGATTTTGTAGCTATCGTACTCGTCAAGCTTATATACATCGCCGTTATATTTTCCGCTTATTCTCTCTCCCTCACTGCTTGCACTCTCGGCAACAACAACATCATAGCTGTTTACAATCAAAACGTCATATGTATTATTGTTGTTATAGCTTATTACCTTAACATTTCCGATGTCAATACTGTCAAGCATCTGTTTCGTCAGTGATTCGGTAAACAGTCCGTTATAGATATAGTTTGCATTTGCGGCTATATTTAACTTTTTTTCCTTGCCGTTAACCTCATAAACAATCTTTGAAGCCGTAAGGCTTTCAATGTCCTCGATGTCTAACTCAATACTCTTTGAATATCTCAAAACCTCAACTGCCGTCAAAAGCGTCCTTTCACCGTCGTCGTCCTTGTAATATCCCTTTACATATGTTCCAATCGAATCTGTTAAATCAACATTTCCGAGTAAATATTCCTCATCACCGATAACCGCATTGCCCTCTCGGTATATATCCTTTGAATTAATGGCTGTAATTCCGTTATCGGTAACTCGTCCCTCATATTTGTAAATGTCATACACATCGTTTAAATACGAAACCTCTTTGTTCTGTTCATATTCATATCCGCCGTTTGTTTTCATCCTTATTTCCAAAAGGTCGGAATTGAGGAAATTTTCAATCAGAACATATACATCGGCACGAGTCAGCTCGTTAGCTTTTCCCGCAAAATTATTTGTCAGTCCAAGCATATTCGACACCTTGTCATAGCCGACATAATATCCGCCTAACGCATCTGCCCAGCTTTCATAGCCCAATGCTCTTACCATAACGCATATAGCCTCTTTCTGTGAAATAACCTCATCGGGTTTAAATTCCATATTGGAATACCCTACGACATATCCGGCAGAGCTTAGCATCGATATTTCTTTTAAATATTCGGTAGCCTCGGTAACATCGGAAAATCTCTTTTCGGCGCCGGTATCATCAACACTCATGTTCACCAAAACACTTGCCATGATATTGCAAAATTCCTTACGTGTTATTTTGTCATTCAAACCGTCCAGAGCGTTTTCGACACCAATAGACTCCAAAAGCAATGCTGATGTATATCCATAGGTTTTCTCGGTATATTCAACAACTTCTTCTTCCGCCGGCTTTGTTAATTCCTGATATAAAACATCAGCAAACACATTCAATCCCGAAAAGCAGATTGCAGCTGACAATATATACGAAATACATTTTTTTATTTTATTCATGTAAATAACCAATCCTTTCTGTTATTGTGCATTATTTTTGTTGTTTGACAGGATAAAATAAATTACCTTTGCCGCCTGTGCACGTGTTGTATTTTCTTTCGGTGAAATTTTATTTTCGCCCATACCGGAGATTACTCCCTTTTTAGCAAGCACAAGCATATAGTTTCCGGCATATTCCGCAATTTCATCCTGATCCGCAAATGATACGGTATCATGAACAGTTTCAAGCTGAACTCCGATGTCGTCAATGATACGTCCCAAAATAGTTGCCATATCCTGTCGTGTGATATTCATTCCCACGCCAAATTGGGTATCTGTAACACCGTTTATGATTTTGTTTGCAACAGCTGTTTTTACATATGGTGTATACCATGCGTCCTCTTTTACGTCCTCAAACTTAATTTCGGTATCGCCCTTCAGACCGAAAGCCATAACAACAATTTTCAGAAATTCCTCACGGGTAATGTTATCGTTCGGCATGAATGCATTTTTTTCTTTACCCTTTATAATTCCTTTTTCGGCAAGCGCCAAAATACTTTCCTTTGCCCATTCAACTCCGTCAATATCGTCAAAGGACGGTTTCAGAGCTTCCTCGTTCTTTTTAATTATTTCGATACCCTTTTCGGACGGCACATATCCTGCCGAAATTCCTCCGGATTTATTGTTTGATGAAGAACTTCCGGAATTGCCGGAATTGCCTTTTCCGCTGTCCTTATTCTTATCATCTTCGTATTCCTTAGCGCTTGATACTATTACCTCCTCAATATTGTCAGGTGTATAGCTCTTTCCGATCATGTACTTGTGTATTTCGGTTTTTGTAGTGTTATTATACACGCTCGGAATTTCCAACGCACTCTCATATTTGGAAATAATAGCTCCGATTGCCTGTCTGTTGCCTGCTTCAACCCCATTCAGGCAAACCGCAGCGCTACATCTTGAAAACTCTTTTTTGAAATTGTCCGGGGCAAGACTTCTGTCAGCCAAAAGTCCCAAAATTTTGTCCTTGTTGTCGGTGTAATCCTTGTCTGTAAGATCGGGTGACAAATCCTCGTATTTGCTTTCCATATCCTGTAAAAGCTTTTCCAAAGAGTCTTTATCCGCAGTGTTTAAGGCAACGAAAAATTCGTCCTTTTCCTCCGCAATTACCGCATCGTTAAAATCCTTCAAAAAGCTTTCCAAGCTCTGCTTTGCATTATTTTTATCATACGACTTGCCCGAAAGCTTGTTCCATGCGCCTGCCTTATCCGAAAGTGCATTATATCTGTCGGTAAGCTCATCGGATACGTTAAAGCACTGCTTGTATTTGTTGTAAACTATTTCTTCGACGACAGCGGTATCGGGTTTTTGATTCTTTAACAATCCGTTCAGTTCCTCAACCGCATCGGAAAAATCAAGTAAAATCTGTTCGGCACTGAAAGCTTCAAATTTTTCTTTAACATCGGAAAAATCAAACTCGGGTGTGCTGTTAATATATTCGGCAAGCCTTGTTATGATTTTATCTGTTCCGATACATTGATTATAGCTTGTATAATCAATCTTCAGAAAATCCTTATACTCCGAAAGCCTGTTTTTCAAAGCTTCATAGTCAGGGTTCTCGGCAAGTGCCTGCTTTGCCGCTTCAAGAATATCGCTTTTTATTTTCGCACGAAATGCATCGTTTTCCTTTATTGTAATCGGAAGTCTGTAATCTGAGCTTCTGTAAAGCTTGCCGTCCGTGGAAACCGCTTTATCTATTACAAGTTCATATTCTGCCGCAAGCTTAGTAAATTTAATTTCATACTCACTTCCGTTATAGGAAATTACTGCGTCCTTTTCGTTTTCTCCGGTTGTCTTGTTGTAAAGATATACTGTATCGGCTGTTAATTTATCGGTTTGCGAAAGCTTTACCTTTGCATATACCGGATACTGCTCGTCAAGCTCCAAAAGGCTGTCATATGACACCTTTGCACCGTTTTGTTCTACATACAAATCATATGTTTCATCATATCTTTCGGCATTGTTATCCATCAACTCCAAAAGCTCGCTCTCGTTCGCACAGCCTTTATAAAGCGAAAATGCACCGATTTGAAAATTTGAATTCCAACCTGTACCGTATGTAAATGACAATCGTTTGTTTGAGCCGTTTATATAGAATCTTGAATCATCGGGAATTGGTGCTATTGTTTTTCCGTTTAGGTCAACAACCGTTGACATATTTAACGTAACGGGTGCAGATGAAAAGTCTATACGGCTGCCGTTTAACACACCGTAAACTTTTGCCTTTCCCTCATTTGACTTGTCAACAGAGAATGACAAATGATTCCAGCCGCTCTTTACGGATTTGTCACCGATATAGTTTGCCATGGTGGTTTTAACAGTTCCGTTATCTTCATATTGATACGTTACCGTAACGTAAAGTCTGCTGCCATTTAAACCCGTCATTACATAAATTGTTTTTTGATCGGCAACCGTCATTATTCTGCGTTCAATGTTTGTACATGACGAATCCTGTCTGAACCACATTTCAACCGTATATGAATCCTTAAATATCTTTGCTGGTTCTTCTCCCAAATCGGTGGTTGCTCCTATTCCGTTTTTTGTCGGCACATAATAATTCGTGTCGTATTCATGATCCTTTACAAGACTTGGATTGATAGCGTATTTTGTTTCGTCAACCGCATTTACCGCAACAGGCGCGTCAAAATTATATTGCGCCTCCTTGGTTTCGATATCCGCATATGCAAGCGGCTGCACCATAGAAAGCATTATGCTTGCACTTATTATACATGGTAATATTTTCTTCATTTATGCATTTCCTTTCATCGTTTCTTTATTTTGGGTAATTGTAAACCCCACGCCTTACAATTACCCGTTTTACCGTTTCTTAATTCTTTGCTTTTAACCATTCATCAAGCTGACGCTGTAATTCCTCTTTTATTCTGTCAGAGCCGGCTGTTTTCATTTTTTGAATATACTCGTCATATAATACGCTCTCATTTTCAGCCGCACCATACTTTAATGTCTTTGAATACTCACCCATTACTGCCGATACCTGTGCAATTTCCGTAGCAATTGCCGATGTTTTCGGTCTGAAGCCAAGCACCGGAGATGTCTTTGCACTCAGATCGATGTTATATACATATTCTGCCCAGCCCTCAAGAGTTGCCTGTGGCTCATAGCTATACTTAATGCTTGCAACCGCCCAGTTCATAAGACCGTAATCCTCATCGGAGGACGCCTGCATTGTGTTGTAAGGAGTTTCGATTCTGTTTCCGTCCTTCTTTGTGTAGTGCTTTCCCTCTATTCCCCAAACAAGAAGATTATATAAATCCTTGCCCTTTTCCGAGTTTAACAGATTTATAAGCTGCATTGCTCTTTCGGGATTTTTTGATGTTCTTGCAATTACCGTTGATGTTACCGGAATTGTATTCTTAATCATAGGATCATATCCCATTTTAACCGCATCAACCTCAACCCCGAGTTCCTTGCTTTCAATTTCGGCTGTCTTATCGCACCAGTTGTGCTGCCATGAAACGTATCCGTTTTTATACGGCTCTGTTCCCAATCCGTCGACACTCAAAATATCCGAACGGATATAACCCTTTTTATACCAATCGGCAGCTGTTTCATACCACAGCTTTGCAGTTTCGCGTTCATCGTTGTTAACAACCTTTAACGTATTTAAATCTATGCTAAAGCCTCTCACGGTTGTTGTATCATAAAAATCGTTTCCGAAATTTCCGAATGAGCTTACGTCAATTCCGTTTCCGATTTTTCCCTCGCTTTTAATTCCCTCAAAAACCTTTTCCCAGATTTCGTATTCCTTTTTAACTCCGCTGATACTTGTTTTTGCTTCTTCCTTTGCTGCCTCCAACGCTTCCTTGTCAAGGTATTTATCCGAGTATTCCTTTAACACCTTTACGCCCTGCGGCCATGTAGCCATCATCTGATAGTTAGGAATACAGTAAATCTGATCGTCAACCTTTCCCAAATCAAATAACCAGTCCGGTAAATCCGCTTTCATATCCTGTCCGTATTTGTCTATCAAATCGTTCAACGGAATGTATGAGCCTTGCTGTATCTGTGACATAAAGTCAACGGCATATCCCGACCAGCCTATATCAACCTCCTCATTTGAAGCCATCATGAGATTCCATTTTTCCTGATAATCTGCACCGTCAACAAATTCGATGTCAACCTTTGTGTCGGGCAAATAGTCTGCCAACTTTTTGTTAAACTCCGTCAATACCATGTCGGCATCCTTTTGCTTTGAACCCAACATTATCCATTTTAAGGTTACTTCCTTTGTGTTTTTCTCCTCTTTTTTACAGCCGGATATACCTCCTATCGCCAAAATAATAGCCATCGCCATCGAAATTCTTCTCTTCATTTTTTACACCCTTTCCTTAAATTTATTTTTTTATTTTATCGGAGTTTATCCGATTTATAACTTAATTAACCTTTTACCGCTCCTACCGTCAAGCCTCTTGCAAAGTATTTCTGGAAAAACGGGAATATTGCAACCATAGGGCCTGCCGCAACAACACAAAGCGCAAATCGCATCGAGTCGGTCGGAAGCTTTTGAGTTCCGGTCAAGCCCGTAGGCATTTCCTGTGCCATACGCGAGATATAATCCGCCTCTCTTAAGATTTTTTGCAAAAGATACTGCAAGGTATAAAGCTGTTCATCTCTTATATAAAGCAGTGACGCATTCCATTCGTTCCATCTTGTCAAAAGCGTCATCAAGCCAACAGTAGCCAAAACCGGCTTTGAAAGCGGCAGAACTATCTGGAACAGCGTTCTTATTTCACTGCAACCGTCAATTCGTGCAGATTCGGTCAACGCGTCCGGAAGTCCCTGGAAAAACGTTCTGATTACTATAACATGGAACGCATTTACAAGACATGGAATAATGTACACCCATATTGTATTTCCCAAATGCAGATACTGTGTGTTTAATATGTAGGTTGGAACCATTCCTCCGCTGAACAATGTTGTAAAATATACAAACAACGACAGCTGGTTTTTAAATCTGTACTCTTTTCTTGACAGCGGATAAGCAAGCATTGACATTATGATAAGACTAAACAATGTTGCAAGTGCCGACTCAATAATCGTTGTGCGGTACGCCCATAGGATTTTTTGCGGATTTGCAAAAACGTATCTGTATGCAGCTGTGCTCATCATCTTCGGAATAAGCTGATATCCGAATGTATCGAGTGCGGTTTCATCGGTAAACGAAATTGAAATAACATATATAAACGGAATTATAAATGTCAGTGAAAGCAAAATCAAAACCGCATGAAGCAAAACTCTTGAAGCAATTGAACCATTTCTTTTCATAACCTGTTTCTTCCTTTCGTTTAGAATAATGAATTTTCCGGGTTGATTTTTTTAACAATGAAATTGGTCAGCGTCACCAAAATCAAACCTACAACAGACTGGAACAATCCGACAGCTGTTGATATTGCCATACTTCCGCCCCTCAAGCCTCGGAACACATACGTTTCAATAATATCGGTTGTGGGATATAGCAAACCCACATCTCTCGGTATTTGATAGAATAATCCGAAATCACCTCTGATTACACCGCCTATACTCATTATGAGCATTATAACAATAATCGGAACAAGCGACGGAAGCGATATGTACCTTATTTTTTGCAGCTTGTTTGCTCCGTCAATTTCGGCAGCCTCAAATATCGACGCGTCAATTCCCATAAGGCTTGCATAATAATAAATACTTCCTATTCCAACGCCTTTCCATGTATTTACTATAGTTAAAATGTACGGCCAGTATTTCGGATCTGAATACCACTTTATCTTTTTTCCTCCGAAAAACGTGACAATCTCATTTAATACACCGCTTTCCGGGCTTAAGAAAACATATGAAATATATCCTACTATAACCCATGACAAAAAATTAGGTAATATCATTATTGTCTGGTATGCCTTCAGCGCTTTCTTGTTTGTTACCTCAAACAAAATCAGCGCCAAAATAACCTGACATACCATTGAAATAGTTATAAACAGAATTCCATAGCCTATTGTATTTCTTATAATTCTTACAGCGTCCATCGACGCAAAAAAGAATTTGAAATTGTTGAATCCGTTCCATGCACTTCCCAATATTCCCTTTGACATATTGTAGTCCTTAAAAGCAATTACAATTCCAAACATCGGGATATAACAAAATACAATTAAAAGTAAAATACCCGGAATTGTTAATAGCGAAAGCTCGGCATTTAATCTTTTGTTTAAGTTCTTTTTGCCTTTTGTTTTTTGTTTTAAAGACACCTGCGTCTTCAATTATACCACTCCTTGCAGTTTCAAAATATTTTGTATGTTGATTATATCATGACGAAACACTTCTTGTAAATATCATTTTTTTTGTATTTTTGCTCTAATTTTACCGTTTTTACAAATGCATAACAAAGTTCATTGACAAAGCTCTTATTTTGTGATATATTAAAAATGAATTTTCACGAAAAGACAAATTTCGAAAAATAAGTGTTTTCAGCTTTTAGTGATTTGAAGTGTGGACGAAAGGAATGGTCAAACAAATGAAAAATATATTCTATGCAAGTGAATGTGGAGCAAAGCTAAACAGTAATGTCATAAGCGGCGGCGGTGATGATGATACGGAAGCGATTCAGAAAATCCTTAATAAAGCACAGGAGCTTGGCTCACTGCACTTAATAATTGACGGTGCCGCTTTGGTGTCAGGATTAACGGTTTATTCAAATACAACAATTGAATGCACAAATCAAAGTAACGGTTTTTTCCTGAAAGACCATTCTAATAAACCAATTATAATTAATTCCAATCCAAATAATTTCAGTATTCAAAACGAAAATATATCTATACTTGGCGGAACATATAACGGAAATAATTTAAATCAGGACAGATTAAGATATGATGATGATAACACCTTAACCGATGTTCTTTCGGAATGCATTGAAAAGAGCAATACCACAGTTCCAAAAATGGTAATGATAATACAACTGATAGGTGTAAAAAACGTAATCGTTCGTGATGTAATTTTAAAGGATCAGAGAAGATGGGCATTTTTATGCTGTAATTTCAAAAATGTCACTATGGAAAACATACTAATTGATTTGGAGCACCATATGCAGAATGAAAACCAAGATGGACTGCATTTTTGGGGTCCGGGAGAATATCTTACTCTAAAAAACATACAGGGCAGAACCGGCGATGATTTTATCGCATTGGCGCCTGACGAGGGAGATTGGAAATCATCAATAACCGATGTGCTTATCGACGGTGTGATACTTCACGATGCCGATCAGGGAATAAGATTATTATCAAGAAACACCGGTTCGCTGGATAGGATACTTATTAAAAATGTTATAGGGACCTATAAAAGCTTTGGATTTTATGTTAATAATTGGTTCCCCGATTCGCCCGGCGGAAATTTCGGCTCAATAATTTTTGAAAACATAAACCTTGTGGCAACAAAGCCGAATTATGACTACACGGATCCTGTGCTTTTTCAGTTCGGCGGCAAAATACAACAGTTAATCCTTAGAAATATTAATGTGAATAAATGTGATAACCGCAGTATTTTAAAATTCGGATATATGTTTTACATGAACAGAGAGTATAACCCAAACGAAGGCAGAAGAAAAGATTGTTCAAAAATGAAATGCATATTAATAGACGGTCTGCACATTGAGGAAAAATCTTCAAACGAGCTTTTGTATCCTGCTATAGATATTACCAATCCTATTGAAAATCTCATAATAAGAAATTGTGAATTTATAAGATGCAAAGACTCCGATATCGGCGGATGCTTCATTAATTTGGACAAGGAAGCCGAAATTGATAATCTTTCATTAAATAACATTAATTTATATAATGTTGAAAATGATATATTGATCAAAAACGGATGTGTTCATAATACGAAAATATCTGCATTAAATAAATGATAAAGGAGAAAAAAATGAATTGTATAACATTTAATTATTATCCTAACAAGAAAACAAAGGCTATCACAATGAGCTTTGATGATGGGCGGACTTACGATCGTGATTTAATTAAGATTTTTAACAAATACAATATAAAAGGCACATTTCACTTAATATCAAATCGAATTGACACTGACGGGTATATTACATCAGAAGAAATTAAAAACCTGTACAACGGGCATGAAATATCACTGCATACTCATACGCACCCTACAATTGCTCATATGCCAAATATGCAAGTCAATTATGAACTATCTGAAAATAAAAGAATACTTGAAAAGCTTTCGGAAAAAGAAGTATGCGGAATGTCATATCCTATGGGGAGCTTTGGCAGCAATGTTACGGAATGCATGAAAGCTTTAGGAATATTATACGGACGCACAACGCTGTCAACAGGTAAATTTTCTCTGCCTGACGATTTTTTGTTATGGCATCCGACAATTCATTATTCAAGAGGCACAAAAAAGTGGTCAAAAAATATCACATACAGCCGCAGTATTTTAGACGAAAAATTAAGTGAATTTACGGAATACCCCGAATGGATAAAAGACTTGCCTTTAATGCAGATATGGGGACACAGCTATGAGCTTGCAGATAATGATGACTGGGATATTATGGAGAATTTTTGCAAAAAGGCGTCATGTCAGAAAAATATATGGTTTGCAACAAATATTGAAATTGTGGATTACGTCAATGCATTAAAGCATCTTAGATTTTCATACGACTGTGATATTGTATACAATCCGTCCGCAATTGATGTATGGATCGGTGTAAATGGAGAGCCGGTAATAATTAAAGCTAATGAAAGACGAATATTAAAATAGAAATAATTAACATTTTTTGTATTTATGAAAGTACAAAGCCAAATTACTGAGAATTTTTTATACACTCTTTCAACCAATTGCGACTAATTGCACCAATATCAAAGGAGACTAACTATTAAAAGTCAATAGTTTTTCAGAAAAAAGTTAAAAGAATTTTTTAAAATAAATGATTGCATGGCAAACAGACTTTTTAAAATGGATTTTTTAAAAAGTCTAAAGTATATGTTTTAGGAGTTAGTCA
>JAXEIW010000039.1:0-28324 GCA_034101885.1 Clostridia bacterium
ACTTATCGATAATTTCCAAAGGATCAATACCGTTACCCAAGGATTTTGACATTTTTCTTCCCTGAGAATCACGAACAAGACCATGAATGAAAACATGCTTAAACGGAGTTTGTTTCATATGTTCAATACCCGAGAAAATCATTCTCGCAACCCAGAAGAAAATAATATCATATCCTGTTACGAGAACACTGGTAGGATAGAAGTAATCAAGATCCTCTGTCTTATCAGGCCAGCCAAGTGTTGAAAAAGGCCACAATGCCGAGGAGAACCATGTATCCAATACATCCTCATCCTGATGTACCTTTCCTCCGCACTTAGGACAAACTGTTATATCTTCCTTTGATACGGTGGTTTCACCGCATTTTTCACAGTAAAACGCTGGTATTCTGTGTCCCCACCAAAGTTGTCTTGATATACACCAATCAAAAACATTTTCCATCCAATTCATATAAATCTTAGAAAATCTTTCCGGAACAAATTTAGTTTCGCCGCTCTTTACGGCTTCAATAGCCGGCTCTGCCAAAGGCTTCATCTTAACGAACCACTGTTTTGAAATAATAGGCTCGACTGTTGTTCCGCAGCGATAACACTGTCCGACATTGTGAGAATGTTCCTCAACCTTAACAAGTAATCCAAGCTCATCCAAGTCTTTAACCATTGCTTTTCTTGCCTCGTATCTGTCCATTCCCTCATATTTTCCACCGTAAGAATTTATGGTTGCGTCATCGTTTAAAACCTTAATCATCTCAAGATTATGCCGCTGTCCCACCTCAAAGTCGTTGGGATCATGAGCCGGTGTAATCTTTACGCAGCCCGTACCGAACTCCTTGTCAACATACTCGTCTGCAATAACCGGAATTTCTCTGCCTACCAACGGAAGTATCAATGTTTTTCCGACAATATCCTTGTACCGTTCATCATCAGGATTAACCGCTACAGCCGTATCTCCCAACAAAGTTTCGGGACGTGTTGTGGCAATAATAACATATTCATCACTATCCTTAATAGGATATTTGATATGCCAAAAATGTCCTGCCTGCTCTGTATGTTCAACCTCGGCATCGGATAGCGCTGTTATACAATGGGGACACCAGTTTATAATTCTTGAACCCTGATATATGAGTCCCTTGTTATAAAGATTAACAAAGACCTCCCTAACGGCTTTTGAACAGCCCTCGTCCATTGTAAATCTTTCTCTGTCCCAGTCACATGAAGATCCTATCTTCTTTAACTGATTTATTATTCTGTCGCCGTATGTTTTTTTCCAATCCCACACACGCTCCAAAAATTTTTCACGTCCGAGATCATATCTTGTAATGCCTTCGTTTACTCTTAAATTTTCCTCAACCTTAATTTGAGTTGCAATACCTGCATGGTCCGTTCCCGGGATCCACAAAGTGCAGTATCCCTGCATTCTTTTATATCTTATTAATATGTCCTGCAACGTTTCATCAAGAGCATGTCCCATATGCAGCTGCCCTGTTACATTCGGAGGCGGAATTACTATCGTAAACGGCTCCTTGTCCGGATTCGGCTCCGCATGAAAATATCCTTTTTCAATCCAAAACTTATACAGCCTGTCTTCAACTTGGGCAGGATCATACTGTTTTGCAATATTCTTGCTGTCTTCCATTATATCATTCCTTTCAATTTTGCACAAAGTCAGATAATTACAAAATAAAATTACCCGTCTGTTCAACAAGGTTATGACAAATACTTCAAAAAATCAAATCAGCACCAACGCAAGTATAAAATCTATTATACCTATCGCCAATGCAACAAATTTTACTTTTAGTATATCATTCGCATTTTCATCCTTGTTTTTAAAAATCTTAGGCGCTATTCTTTTTGCCCGGTACGTCAATATAAGTGCTGCCGCTGCCAAAGCAATAATAAGAATGTATTTTGCTATCATTTTTTTAACCTTTCATTTGTACTTCTAATGTATACTTTATCAATTATATATTATCTCATTTTTTTTATTGTTTGTCAATACATATTGTCACTTTATTCGCGTTTTTTGGTAATTTGCTTATATATTTTATAAATTTATCCCTATATATATTACTATCTCCCTTCTGATACGCAAAACATTATATGCACTATTTTTATTATACGTTAACTGATTAAGAAAATCATAAAATCAAGCGGCAGGCACATTAGATAATTTATTTTTACTGAAATAAATTTAATTATTGTATATGCGGATGATATGTCTGTTCCTTTTCCCCGTTAAATTTCTTCGCAAAAAAAAACGAAAATATGGATAACTCTGTTGGAGTTACCCACATTTTCACTCTGCTACAACTTTCATCGAATGTGTCCGTACGTTCGTATATTTGAACAGATATTATTCATATTATTTTATACAATTATGTTGTATCGGAGAATTAAAACCCCAACAATTGACAAAGAGCCTCTTTTCTTTAGTTGTGGTCAAATGACTATTCTTTTCATAAGAAATAAAATAATAAAAATCCCACAAACAACGTGCTTGTGGAATTTTAATGTGGCTTTCGGCTACATTTTAGATGCGGGTGATTAATAAGCTAATATACCGGCCATCTCTATTCCGTTAATTTTCTAAATAAATCAGTCATCAAATTATCGCGTTTTATATTATAAACATATCTCATAGGATACCCATTATAATCTGTTGCATAAAAATTATCATATGTAGGAATGGGCGTAGGGATAATTCGTGATTCCATAAACTTTTCCGAATCATTTAAAAGCCATGCGACTGCCGTAACATCCCAAATCACACGAGTCCATAATTTTATATTATATATTTTCATTATTTTGCATTATATCTTTAAACTGCTTTGGGCTAAACCCGGTTTTTACTTTAAAAATTTCCTGAAAATATATTTTATCCTTATATCCAATCTGATAAACAACTTCATCAACACTTATATTTTCCATCAGCATTTTTTTTGCAACCTCAATGCGATAATTTGTCAAATATTCAAAAATAGTCATTCCCGTATTTTGAGAAAATATTCTCTGTATGTGTCTTGCTGAAAAATGAAGCTCTTTTGCTATAAATCCGACTGTAATATGTTCTGAATAATGATTTTCCAGTATACTTTTTATTTCATTTACAACTTTTGAGTCACCCTTATTTGACGCATTGATCTGTTCCATAATGCTCATAGTAATATTTCCTAAGAAATTGGTTACATCTATTATACTATTGAAATCCGCCAGTTTTTCCCATATTACTTTTGTAGTTAAAATCTTACCGTCCTCAAAACAAACATCAAACTCGGCACCGATCATCTCAAGAACATTTACATATTCATACGCAAAGTTTCTCTTATTTATAACTTCCGTATCGCTGTAATTCTTAAGACTCTGAAGCAAAAATTCGTTAATTCCCTTTATATCGTTTTCAAGGAGGAGCCTTCTTACAGTTCTCTGCATTTTTACAAAAATATTATCATCCCAATCGCATCCACCGACATCGTCATACAAAACAACAATGTTTTTACTGTTGTTTATCTCTTTTAAAACGCTTTTACATTCTGAATATTGCCTGTTTATATCGCATATATTATTGCTGACAGAACTCACACCAACAAAAACATTTATACTATAGTCACTGATAATTTTATTTTTCAATTGTATAATACGGGAAATAATTGCATCGCAATTAACACTTACAGCTATTGCTCCAACCTCATTTTCATTAACCATAAAAGGGAAAAAAGTTACTTCGTTATTCTTATATTTTAAAATGCAGTCCAGTACAGCATATAAGATCACGAGTACTTGGCTATCAGCTTGCTCTTTTATATGCATGATAAAAACCATTTTATGTCCATCTGTCAAATTTATACCGAATAACTCTTCATTTTTTCTTATATACTCTTGACTGATGTCGGTATTCACAATAAGACTTCTAATAAACTGATCCTGAAGAAGTTGCTTTGATGATTCTATTTGCTTTTTTACCATCTCATAATCTGTTTTTATCTTCTGCTTCTCTTCACATCTTGCAATGGCCTTTTTTATGGATACCTCTAACTCATCATCCAATATTGGTTTCATCACATAATCCACCACGTCAAGGCCAACTGCATTTTTTGCATTATCAAAATCATTGTATCCGCTTATTATAATAATCTCTGCTTCTATTTTCTCCTGTCTTATACTTCTGGTTAATTCAATACCATCCATTTTTGGCATTTGAACATCTGTTATTACAATATCAACTTTATTTTTTTTCAAATAATCCAAGGCATCATTACCATTTGAGAATACATCAATAAGTCTGCAGCCATCAACCGTTTCAATTATATAGCTTATATTTTTTCTTTCAATTTTATTATCTTCGACCAAAATAACATTATTCATATTAATCTCCATTCCGCCGCCATGCAGCGGCACAAATCATAACGTTGAAAAGAAGCAAGCAGATTGCTCTTTTGAGGAGCGCCGACGTATGTTGATACTTCAAGCTCCGATAAAGGGCAAGATGCGCCGCTTATTTTTCACGTTAATCTCCGTTCTTCCATAACAATAGTGTCAGGTTGGCATCCATTTTTAATATTTATTTTAATGCGGCTGCGTTTCATAATTGTTCAGCAGTCATTATATAATTGTTCCAAACCTAAACAAACTCTCTGTATATTCTTTGTTTCCAAAAATTTGTAATGTATACTTATCATCCTTATAATACAGCTTCATACGCGCTATAATCATTGCAGTTGCATGTCTCTTTGTATTGTCCGATATTTTTTTCAAATATCTCTCTTTATCAAAATTGCCCCCGTTATCAATTATACTTATCAAAAGATCATCATTTTCTTTATATGCATTTATTGATATTATCCCATGAAAATCTTCTTCCTTATCATTTATTCCATAAATAAACGCATTTTCCAGTATAGGCTGAATTATATTTGACGGAATGTCAAAAGACTCACATCCTTTTTCTATTTTTACATCAATGTCAAAATCTCGTTCATAAGAAAACTGCATAAGCTGCAAATATTCTACTCCATTTTCAATTTCACACTTAATCGTTGTCATCTGGTTTCCCTTTTGAAAAACATTTCTGTAATAACGAACCAGTTTGTCTATAGCCTGTCTTGATTTTTCATTCACACAATTACTTTTTATAGCAGAAAGATTGTTGTATAAAAAATGCGGTGAAATTCTTTCCATAAGCATATCCGATTCAAACTTAAGCTTTTCTTCATTCTCGTTTTTTAGCTTTGTCTGCAATTCTATCAGATATTCTTTTATTATATCAATTTCTTTACTCTTATACGCGGAATTTTTTATAAGTTCCATATTATTTGTTCTAATGCTCTCAACAAGATCGGTTATACCTCTCAAAAGCCGATCGGATAAAAAACTTGACACACCAAAGATAATAATTAACTGTACTATTAATCCGCCCAAAAGATATAACACTAATTTTAACAATTCTCCGTGAATTGGTTTTGTATCAATATTCACTTCAACTTCAAAATTAATTGGATCTATCTTCCCCGTAATTTTATAAAAGTTTCCATCGGGAATTGTACTGTCTCTGTATTTACCCATATCATAGGTAAACACCACATCTCCTACTTTTATATATGTATTTTCATATTTAATATTGCTGAATGCATCAGTTATTGATTTAAACGGAATACTTATTTTTATAACATTATAATAATCAGGCATCACTCTGTATTTTTTATAAAAGCTTAACATCTTTTCCCAACCGTTATCTTCCATTCGCCACATTCCGACACTGTCTTCCGAAATATCTTCAAAATCCGAATCATCCTTTATATATTTTATTATACTCATGCTGTTGGCATTATAATTAGTAGTATAAACACTTGCTTCTATAATATTACTTTCAGCAAACAAGGCATTTATTACGTTATCTATTTCTCTTTTTTCCTGGATAGTATCAGAGGTTATCTTTACCTGTTCCGTCTGCTGAAGTATATCATTCAGCTTTGAATAATATATTATAAACCTTGCTTTCTGTGATATACTGTTAGAAATCTCGCTTGCATTATCATTTGCAACTTCTATTATTTGTTCCATTTCCATATCAAAGTTTTCATACAGCTTATTGATTCTGAATTTTGCAAATATACAAAAAATAATCATGCACGGCAAAAATATACATCCTGCCAACATAACAAATGCCCTTCTTCTATATTCATATTTGCCTCTCATGATCATCACTCCAAATGTATACTTTTCTCACTTTTTCATCTTTCATTACGCATATAAAAAATTTTTACCCTCAATGGTATTTTTCGCAGTATTAATACTGTATGACATTATGCTTCAAAGTCGTAAAGACTTGCATAGCAAGTCTTTACGCATATATTAAAATGCTTGCGCACAAGGACATTTTTATGCAGCCGTCAATGCTCACAAAGGCAAAACGTAAATTTTGCAAGCTGCGATAAAAGGCTTAGAGCGTAGCTCCTATGAGGTTATTATATCATGAAATTCTCAAATTGTCACTACCAATACTTAAAAATCCATTATCAATTTGCCGTTTTTTTGTGTTAAATTGTAAATTTCACATAAAAGGGTTTTGCAAAACTATTTGTTCAGCAGCTATTATTTATACACTATAATACTTCTGTAGATACCGGCATTTGAGAATATAACAATTCTGTCGCCTTTTGACAAATGAACTCCTGCTTCCGATATAGGATATGAGCTTACAGTTTTATCTTCTACAACAATTATATTGTCTGTAAACATTTCAAGATCAAGAGTTTGATTTTTCATATTGTTAAACGCATATGTAAGATGTCCTTCAGATGTATCCACAACTAAAGCCTGATGAAGAGCAAAGGTGGACATTATACCTGAAGGAAGATCTCCCGCCGAATAAATAATCTTACACCCTGATACATCATATTCATAATTTTTTTTCACAAGCTCAAGCTCAGAATAATTGTTATAATATCCTTTTGCGTATCTTATAATATCTCCCGGTTTTAAATTATCGATATCATTTGTATAATATGGATTAATTTTATTCTTGTTCAGCATTTTTGTATCTGTCATCCATGATGAATCGGGCAGCACAGGCGCATCAGCTGCAAATTCCGTATTTCTTATTTTAAATGTATTTATATACCTTTTAAGACTTGGTTCTAAATCAATAGTTGTCTTTTTGCCTGTAATAATATCATAGCCTGTCAATGAATAATACATCTCATCATTATTATCAATGTTAACCGTTGATTTTGTATATATCATTGCATTTATATCAAGGTATTTAGAAATAGGAGAATACTCCGAAGAACCGGAACTGTATGTAATATTTCTTACCGCTGCCACAGGCAGTCCGTAACCGTCATCACCATATACCCTGAACGTTCCCGAACTCGGCACTTTACTTCTTACTGATGCAACATTTGTAATCGGAGTTACGTTATACACATTTTCATAGCCGCTCAATAACGGTTTCCCGTTTTCATCAATAGGTATTGTAAACATTTTAATATTATCTTTTATAGGAATAATCAATTCAAAAGTTTCATTTTTATAAAGTCCGGATTTTCCCCTTAATGCACCGGTAAGATCCTTATCTGCCTGTTCATAAATACGTCCTTCCGAATAGCTGCCTGTTTCAATTTTGGAAATTTCTCCGTTAATATTTGTTGATATAAGTACAAGCTGGTTTTCAAAATAGTCTCTTCCCATAGCCTCAATATCAGCAAGAGACTTTCTCATCCCGTTAACGGTTACCTTTTCCGCAAACTTTAGCTCTTGAAAATTCTTTTTCTCATCATAAATTTTAACATCATTAATATTTTCGGTTTCATCTACAACCGCTCTTTGCACTATTGCCAATATTTCAGACAATTTTGTAGTGCTTTCATCACTCATATAGATAATTCTGCCGTGTTTATCAGTAAAAAACAACGCCGACTTTCCTATTTCCAACCTGGGGAAATTGTTTTTAAAATATTCAGTTGTTTCATATTCTTTTTCGTCAATTGTAATATGTTCTTCACTGGTTTTACGAATAGTTCCGATTCCGAGTGATTCCTGAATTTCTATATTCACAATCTTTCCGTCATTTGATACATACAAATATATAAGAGAACCCTTAGCAATCTTATCAACAGATAAACTCTTGCCGGAAAAATTTGTTACTGTTATATACTCATATTCCAACCTTTCTAAGTTTCCTTTTTCATCTTTTACAGTAAGCTCATTGTTCTTTTCGTCAAAATTTAACGAGTCTACAATCATAATCTGCGGATTATAGATTTTGACAATTTCATAAACGTTATCATTATCATTGTCAATGAGCTTTAAATAACCGTTTTTCGGAATCAAATCATCAGCCGTAATATCATTCTCAGCGACATCATTTAAAATTATATACGGATGAGTGTCAATACGATATGTTTTGTTCTTTCCGTCTATATCGGTTTTTACCTTTGTGAAATCTGCTTCCTCAATATCTCCATCATAGATTTCGACAATATGAACTTTTTTCTCGTCTATCCAAAGCGTTACTATATTATCATCCTCATTAAGCAGAAAATACACTGCCTCGCCCAAGAATTTCATAGATGTACCGCTTTCGTCATAATACTCTTTTCCATCAATCTGTATGATATTATTCTTAACGTTGTCAAGAGGCTTATCTATCGAAGACACTCCGTTAGCTGTAACAATTCCTTTCATAAGTCTGCATTTATAAACTTTTTCAAGAAAGCTCTCGCTGCTTTTCTCAAATTTGTTATCTGAATATGCAAAATAACTTGTCATTAATGCATTATACAGAACAACAGCTGCATCTTTACGGTTTATATAAGTTTGCCCCACAGTATCTGTATTATCCATAAGGTTTATTGAGGCTGCTGCTTCAATAATATTTTTCGGATAGTCCGCTCCTTTTGATGCCATAATATAATATCCGTTCACACAGAGTACCATTTTTATAAACTCATATCCTATAATATAATCATCGGGACGATACTCCGTATCAGCTGATATAAATCCATAGTCAAGACCTGCTTGAATATAGCCGGAATAAGGGTTATCCTTTGTAACATCGGCAAAACTTCCTTTATATTCTGTGAGCACATGAATATTGGCAAAGTCACATATAAGCTTTGCAGCTTCAGCGCGTGTAATTAGATAATCCGGACCAAAATCAGTTTTTGATACACCTGTCATTATTCCCAACGTATGAAGAAGTTTGCTTGCATTTTTTGAAGCTCCCTCAACATCTGTAAAATCACCTGTACCCGGTCCGGTATAAATATCACCATAAGCTTCAATTTCACTTATGGTACAGCCGCCGGTTTTGTTCTTATTTGCAGCAATAACATATCTTGCCACCTGTCCGTCGAGGTCTACAACAAGGTCGCTTTTAAATTCTCCCGCATAATCCTTTACGCCCACCTGAACAGCATCAGAAAAGTCTGCCTTTGTAGCAGTATATGCCGCGAAATTAATTCTTGCCCACTCTGCGTCCAAATCACGTCTTGATCTTACTATAACTCTGCTCAATTCGTATACATCACCAAGGTCAATTACCACATAGTTCTGAAATCCGCTTCTTATATCGCTTGAGTTGCCGCCCGTTGCACAGGTAGTAGTATCTTTTCCGTCATTTGCACCTTTCGGTCCAAATCCTTGTATATTCTGATATATGGTATCCATGTATGCCGTTTTTCCCAAGCAGAGATTGTCACCGTAATCTTCCTCCGCCGCAGCTGAAGGAATAATGGAAAGGAGCAGTACTGTGGAAAGTATTAGACTAATTATTCTTTTCATCTTTTTTAATCTCCTATTCTATTATTTTTGAGATAATCATTGCCGCTTCTGCTCTTTTTGCGTTTTCCTGCGGACGGAAGCTTCCATCTTCAAAGCCGTTTATAACTCCTGCAGCAGACGCATTTTCCACAGCAGACACTGCATATTCAGACATCATATTTGCATCTGTAAAATTCTTCTTCTCACCGGAAACTGTCTTTGACGCAAATGTCATATAATTATAAACAAGCATTGCCATATCCTCTCTTGTAATAAGTCCTTCAGGATCAAAATAGAAATCGCTTTTCCCTTTACACAAGCCGTTTGTAAAGGCAATTCTTATATACGGGAAATACCAACTTTCATCAGATACGTCAATAAAGCTCATATATATGCTTTCATCTACTTTTACATTTGTTGCCATTACCAGCATTTTCACAAATTCAGCTCTTGTAACGTAATTTCCGGGACGAAAAGTTCCATCATCATATCCGTTAAGAATTTTCTTTTCGCAAAGCATATTTACAGCATCATTTGCCCATGCGTATTCACCCATATCGCTGAAAGAATACGTTTCTTTCTTATCAGCATTATTCTCTGTATTTTGCAATGTCTGATTCTGTGAAGCGGAATATGTAATGCCGGAACCGGATCCTCCGCCGCTTGATACAGGCTTTGAAGTTGAAGGTTTATCCTTTGCCGCTTCATTTACCGCTGAAACAAATGCATTCTTTAATGCTCCTTCACTAAAATAAATACTTGAATCCGAACAATTGAGATATTCTGCAGCACGTTCGACAGAAACGCCTTTTTGCTCCGCATATCTTAAATCCACGTCAAATTCTGCTGCATATTTTTCAAGTGTCCTGACCTTTACTGCATTTGTAGCTTCCTGCAAATATGAAAGCATACCAACACGTCTTAGTGCATAGGCAAGCGAATCACTTCCTGTTATATCTGATTTAACCTTTGCAAATATAGTATTAAACTTTTTTGCATCCGCATCAATATCAAAATTATCACCCAAAAATGCACCGCAAGATTTTATTAGTTCCATACTCTTGTCAGCATCATTATCATAAAATGATTTAACAAGGGCTGCTGCATCTATTATATCTTTAATCCTGCTAAGTTTCGTAATTTCCTCATCTTTCGGACACAGCATATCTCTTGTATATTGCAGTACCAGGTAGAATTCATCATCAGATAAGGCCGATTCATCAGCCAATGTATCCCCTGCAATTATCTCATCTGTATTTATGGCAGAATCAAGAATAGATTTTAGCTCTGTACTGTCTGCAGCCATAAATGAGTCTATGAATGACTGTTTTTTTACAGCATCTGCCAAAACACATTTATAATAGCTGTCCACCGTACCGCCATGCACATCTGTTGCAGTCATACGAATATAATATTTCCCCGATTTCAAATCGGTGACGGTATAATTGACTCCATCGGAGCATTTATCTGACGAAGCGAATACTAATGAATCCTGCAGTTTCTGCATTGTCATTTCTGCAAACACATCCTGAGCAGTTTTTCCTGTTCCGTCTTCTGATACTATTAATGTCAATATTCTCGACGATTTTTTTATTTCCTCCGAATTAACGGCATCAATATAAATGCTTTCATCATCATTTGAAATACTTAGGCCTTGCTCAGCTTCGCTTGCTTTTGACAAGGACTTACCAATTGTCACACCGTCAGTTACCTGTTCCATAGACGCAAGGTCAGCTACAATCGACGCAGTTATACCCACTGTATTTGTATCAGCCTCAATTTGCCCTGAAAGCTTTCCGTCCAAAGCGGTAACTTCCAAAACCTTACAGGAGGTGCTTAAGCCCTTCTCATCATATGCGTTAATTATCATATAATAAGTTCCGTTCTTTTCATTTTCAATAATATCCTTTTTAAATGTATAAGAACCTACGCCCCTGAATTCTTGCGTTTCCCATGTACCAAACTCCGTTGATACATAGGCATATGCTTCAAGCTCTCTTATAAGCAAGCCTTTTTTTTGCAGCTTCAAATATCTGATTTTTCCCACATTCTGTACAGCTGACATCATCGTATTACATAACGGTGTAACACCTGTCTGAGAGCTCGGAAATGTATACATTGTCTTATCTTCCGCCGAGAAATCCTCATCATAATCACTGCCTGACAAAACCGCAGAATCAAGATGATACCACCCTGAGCTTCCGGGGCCTGCCAAAGCAAATGCGCATACTTCATAATAATCCTGAAGATCTATCACAACACCCTCTGTCATATGTACATAGCTGTCTTTATAACCGTCTACAACCATTGAAAGCTTAGCATTCGGATAAAAGCTTGTATTAATTGTTCCTCTCACAGGCTTGTTACGGCTTACAAGCTTTATAATATATCCTTCCCTATATTTTGCCGGAATAATTGTACCCGTGCTGATTGTAAAGGTTTTAGGCTTCCACAATTTGCAATTCTCAGCCGTAAGACAGCCTTCAGTAAAGGTAATTTCATATTTACTGTCTGATTCCAGGCTTGCTTTGTCAATTACAAATGTACGCATATCAGCTTTATAAGGCTCATACTGAACAACTGTTCCGTTACTCTTTATAACGATGTTTTCGCTTGTAAGACTTTCTACATTCATATCCTCCGTAAAGGTAAAGGTTATGATTCCCTCTGACTCAATATTTGTAACACCGGCTGTTTCATTTCCAATCTCAGAATTTATATCAGCGGTAAATGAAAGCTTTAACTCCTTATGAATATATTCCTTTACAGCTTCATTTTCCTCTACAAGTCCCGGATATTTATCAAGTAACGAATCATCATTATTTTTCAGATAGAATACTATTGTCGCAGTATTTAATATATCTACAATATCATCAATTGTTATCTCTGTGTCTGTCATAATATCAAGTAAATCCGCAAAAATATCATAAATACCGGTTTGAGCAAATACCTGTCTGTCTGCAAGACTTTCCAAAGCTATTAACCCAACTTCATCAACTGCCGAATCTACAGCCGCTTTTAAATCAGTGTCATCGGTTGATTCGACTATTCTCTTTATTGTATCCAATCTTGTCTGCGGATCTATCATTTTATAGGTATAATATTTATACTCTGTACCTTCAGCAGCAGAACAGCGTGATACCCTTATATGATACATACCCTCTTCATCAAATGGGATTGTCATACTGTATCCTTTTTTTGCGGTTACAGCACCGTACCAATATATATCGTTACTGTACGAAAACGCATTTTCGGGATTTTCCTCATCGGATTTTACAACGCTTACAACTACTGTGTCATCATAAGAAACCGACTGTCCGTCAATTCTGACATCGGCTTCTCCGAAATGCACCGAAACAGAGTCATCAAAGCTCTCTGCATATCCGTTATTGACATTAAACCCGTCAAAGCCGTAATATACTGCCTCAGGAACGACAGAATAATCATCATCTGTCGGAATCAATACAGCTGAAGACTTTACATCCTCCTCTGTCACCGGAATGGTAACTGTAAGTGTATCTCCGATTACATTTTCAGAATAATGCGCTGTCATATCTCCATTTGTATTATAGTTGGTAACATTCATGACAAATTCACGGGTATTTTCCGGATTAACATAATTTACCGGTATTTCAAAGGTACGTGTTCCATTTGCATTATCCGAAACAGACCATTCTCCGAAGCTGTCTGTAGGCTCTGCGTAAACAAGAATTTCATCAAGATGCATTGTGCCGTCCGAGTCGAGAAGAATATACCGATATTTGCCACTCTCCACTGCTTCAACAGTATTTGTATATCCGTCTATATCTGCTTTTGTTATCTGACCTATAAGCGTTGCCTTGGAAATATCCGTAGGATCTTCGTTCGTTCCGTAAATTCTTGCAGGACCTTTATCAGAAGCTAAATGATACCACCAATTGCTCGTTCCTATATCTGCACCGACTGCAACAATCGTTGTGGATTTTCCCAAATCAACTATAGCATAATTTGATGCATTGATAGAATTGTAATATACCCCGTCCTTATCTGCTACGCCCTGTGCGTTTAAATTGCCGTCTGTCAGTATTGATCTATCCTCATTTTCAGAGGTGTATGCAGCTTTACCCAATGCAACATTTGTCAAAATTCCCTCTGCCTCATAAGGAACTCTTGCAATTATTCCTGTTTTAAAGGTTCCTGATGTATACGGCACAACAGAGATACCATCTGCTGTTTTAACTCCGCCTGTCACAATTATATTATAGCTTGTAAATGACTTCAAGGTACCAAGATCAATTCCAATTGTGCTGTCATCAATCTGAACCGGATTTACAGCTGTCTTTGTTTCTGTTCCGTTTTTAACAGCATATACGTTTGAACTATTTACGGTTTCCCAATCGAGTGCTACCGGATACTTAACAGACAGAATCTCCGTTGTTTCAGTATTGGTAACTCCTGTAGCTCCGTCTGTTATGGTTGAAGCTGCAGCCTCTACATCAAAAACATCAAAGCCCCATACTTCAACCTCTGCAAGTCCTATAACATCAATTGATGATTGTACACGAACATATCTGTAGAAATCCGTATTGCTACTGCTTAAATCCACTTCAATCCATGCATCTCTGTCAGCTGTTCCCGAAAGAGTGTAAAGTGTTTTGCCGCCGTCCGTAAAGTCTGCGTCATTTGAAACGATAATACTTAAATTTTTTCTGAAATACTCATTCTGATTTGCTTCAACCTCTGAACCTCTGAACGGCAGAACTCTGATTTGAGATAATTCTCTTGTAGCTGTAAGATCTATCTGAATATACGGATTTGCTTCGCCGAATCTGGAAATCCACGCAGAATATCCCGGATAATCTTTATCAAGCGCACCTGACTCATTCAAGCTTACCTCATATTTTCCATCAATAGTATTGGACGGATTTTCATAAACCGTACCTTCGTCACCCGAACTATATCCTCCGTTAGGGGTTGTTGCGGTTACACCCGCCATAGCTGTAAGATTTTGTTTATAATACTCGTCATATCCTTGTACTTCTATTTCAGCACATGAAATTCCTGTACTTTCATTGGTTTTTACTATACGAATATATCTGTATTGCATCGGTTCAGCACTTAAATCCACAGTATGCTCATTCTTATATTCGGTCGAACTGTCAGACAAATTTCCCACACCGTATACTGTTACAATATCGGTATCATCCTGAGGATCATCCGTAAAAGTCGGATCATTTGAAAGCTTAATATCAAATTGTCGCTTCATATATATACCGGCAGTGCCAAGCAGTGTATATTTAATATTTGTTATTGCCCTTACGGTTCCCAAATCCACCTGATAATACGGATAATTTCCATGTACATATGAATATGTACTCGTGCTTCCGTCAATGGCTGTATCTATTGTGCCACCTGTAAGCGAGCCCAAATTTTCTCCTCCATAGTTTGCACTCACTCCCATTCTTAAGCTTCCGTCAGAAGCATGGATAAGATCCACAATATCCGGCGTTTCTCCCTCTGCCATAGCTATCGGTGATACTGATATCAGCATTGACAGCATTGTTAAAATAGACATAATTCTCTTTTTCATTTAAGTTCCCTGCCTTTCTTAATTATACATCTTTTTATACATCTTTTCACTTTGTTTGCTTACATTAAATATCTTATATTCCGTACATCCCTCCCGGTCGCCTTCGGCATCAGATTTTCCGAACAGTTTCAAACAATTCTTTGTTGATTTCAGCAATTCCGTAGATTGTTGCAGCAAGTCGCTAAAGATTTTTAAGTTACCTGTTCGTTTTTCACGCTTCATGCGATTCATTATGATACAACAAAAATTTTCACTTTCCTCATATACATCTTTGTTGAGTCAGAGGTATTACATTTAACAAGGCAAGCAAAAATTGTATCCTTTTTTTAATTAATGACTGCTGAACAATCAGTCAATCAATGTTGTGAACCCAAAAACAGCATTTTATGCTGTTTTTGGGTGTGAAATTGAAAATTTCACACAAATGTTTTCGCAAAACCATTTGCTCGGCAGACATTAATTATATACCTTTACATTCATATAAGGTATATAAAATCCCATGTATCTGCCATATATGCCGGACACAGTTTCAGAACATAACGTTTTTCCGTTAAGCTCTATTGTAAGCCTTGTATCGTTTCCTTCGTCTGTCAGCTTATAGCTGAGAGTGTTTTTTTGGTTCCATAAAAGCCCCGTTCCCGATACTGCTGTAACTGCCGTTCTCTCACCGCTTGTTACTTTATAAATTTTCACTGTTGAATTTGAAAATTCAGCTTCTATACGATCATAGTCTGCCCGTTTGCTTGCATATTCAAATCCTTTATTTGAATTTGCTCCACAAATTATAGTAAATGTACCGCTGTTGTTGGTGATTGGATTAAATTTTACAGTCGTTTTGTCACTGTCCCCATGAGCCGATGCCATATACGCATATGCGGATGCTGTAAGCACCACACCGTCCGAGGCGAATTTTACCGTTTCGGAATCCGAAGCACCTTTTGTAAAATCGTCTGCACTAAGATTTGTTTTCTTTGTAACCGGTGTATACTCACCGTTTATTTTCCATATCTTGAATTTGCCGTTGATCAAGCAGCGTATCGGAACAGTCAATCCCTTTTCCAAATCCTGTTCACCGCCCGTAATTGCCCAAAGCATGGCTGTATCATTCACATTTACGTTTACGTTATTTACCGTAAGGCTTTTTCTTGCAGGCAGATATACCGTAACTGACTGCGCATCATTATCGATATTTACGCCGTCTGCTCCGAAAACGTTAACGCCGAGTATCTTTGCATCTATAACCGAGCTTTTAAGCGTATTGTAAATTTCCTCTGCTGCCACAAGCACCTGATACTCATCCTCGGGAGTATTCACAGCCGTTTGTTTTAATTCGGAAAGCTTACTTTGAGCTTCAAGCACTGCATTTTCAGGATATGTGTTTTCCTTTCCCGGTTCTTCTTCCGAATAAATATTTTCCGAAGCCTCATTTACAGCCTCTTCACATAAAGATAAGGTTTCTTCAAGACTATATCTGTTTAACGAGGTTTTTAATTCTTCTTCAAATAATTTTCCCTTTGTATAACACATATACATATCAGTATCTGCGGTTTCTTCAATATAGCCTATCAATTTTGAAATCTTTGTTTTATACGTTGTCGGATACATTCCCAGACCATCGCCGAATTTTGCATTATTAAGAGTATATTTAAGCTCACTCTTCAGATTATTTAAAGCAATCTTATTACGCTCCAGATTTGAATACTCATCTGCCAAAACAGCCTTATTGTACGCATAACTCTCATAAGTATTGCCGCTGTATTCCGGCAAAAGAGTTTTTATATACTTATATTGCTCCTCTAAGCCTGCATTTTTGTATGTATTATACGCATCTATTGACGGCTGACCGATAATTTCAAGTATCGGTTCCTCCCATGTATTATAAGCCTTACCGCTGTCATTTGAACGTGTACGCGTTGCATAATTGTTATCAAATACAACATTGCTTATATTATCTGAGGAATCAGCGCCTACATACGGGCTTAAAACATAATGCGATGCTCCTTCAATGTAGTTGTTACTAATCCTTTGTCCGCAGGAACCGTTATCGGTATAAAAGCTATGTACAGACTGATTGGTTTGTTCTATATGATTATGATGATACTCCGAACCATACTGCGGTCCCAACATATATATTCCTCCGCCGTCGTATGTTAACCGGCAAACATCATAAATATAGTTATAAGCAACCTCCATGTTATAACAGGTAGGTCTGTATTTGTGCCATGAAAATCCCACGCTTATTCCTGTATATCCGGTATGCTTTATTTCATTATGCAGAATTTTGGAGTCCTCGGCATGGGTTATTATAATTCCCAGTCCGTGATTTGTGCTTGTTCCCGTACGTTCAATAAGGTTATTTTCAATCAAAATATTTTTGCATCTCTGATTTTTTACATACGGTTTTCTGTCTGTTGTTTCAATCCATACTCTTGATAAGGCAAATGCGGAGGGGGTTCGCTTTTGTATTTTTATGTATTTGTATTTTTTCGAACTGTTCACCGAATAAGTATTAACTCCGTTTTTTCCCTTTTCTTCATAAGCAAGTGTATCAAACTGCGAAAAATTACTGTCGTTTGATGCAATAATTTCAAAATTGCTTCTTTCCTCAGCTGTAATATCAGAGGTGAATGCCACGGATACCGCACTTATTGTATAAGGTCTTAAAAACTCGAAGCATACAAATGGAATATCTCCGTTTTTTGTACTTTCATCATCACGCCATACGCCGCTGTAATTATTAAAATCTGCCCACGCAGCATGGATTTTATTATATTGAGCAGTATCTCTGTCATCAGGACTGGCATAACCCGGATAATACAACGCACTGTGATTTTTATATAATGAAGTCAGTGTTTTTGTTGTACTGTCGCCTACCAATTCTATAGGCCTATTGGCATAAGCCTCCGGGACATCATCTGAAACTCCGTCCTTTGACAGATTCCCGTTAATATCATCACCGCTTTTTTTATAAGAACCGAGAGAGAAATCTCCGTGATTAAACGCTCCCGTGCTTATTGCTGTTCCACCAATATCATAAAATACATTTCCGGATATTACCGAATTGGTTACGCCGTTATAAAAATCTATCGCTGTACCGCCTGTATTGCAAAATATGTTATCTGTAAACTCAATACTGTCTGCCCGTTGAACAAGTACGGTTCGTGACATAACAGGAGCTAATCCGTTTCCGCTTGTATTATAGGATTGACTTTCCGAAAATCCATTGCTGAAATCCCACTTTGTATCACAAAACTGTAGATTTTCAAAAATAATATCCGAAACCTTGTCATAAATATCATTTCCGTCAATACAAACCAGCGTATCGAGAACCGGGACAACAACCTCTGCCGTATTCATATCTTCATATTCATAGGGCATATAATAAAGCTTTTTTTCGGATTTATTATAATAAAATTCTCCCGGCTCATCCAAAAGCTCAAAGGCATTCATTATTGTAAATTCCCGTTCGGGCTTTGGATATGTCGCATTGGGCCAGTTCGGATCTGATGGATTTCGTACCGCATCCAAATATCTCTCCCAGTCCGGCGAATTAAGTGTAACAATAAGATTATCTGTATTGTCCGGATCTTCCGTAACACTTTTTACGTTAATATAATTGGCACAATAACCCCGATTCCATCCAAATATTACATCCTGCAAATTATCATATATTCCGAAATCACGCTTCGACAAATAAAATCCGTCATAAAGAGTATCGGTTGCGGGATCGTTATAGTCATAGGTTATTCCCGTTGAATCAAGCACTCCCTTTACAAGTGATGCGCTTTTCGCAAGATACCGACGTTTTCCGTTTACAGTCATCTGCATAACACTTTTATTATCAAGCGGCGCCGCATATATCCCCTCATAAGCCGTTTTTGAAAATCCTGTTACAATTTTTCCGCCGGAAAGTATGGGTTTTTCATCGCCCATGCCGCGATATATTATTTTATAGCCGTTAAATCCGGAATCTGATGTTTCAAAATCAAGCATTTCGTCAAGATAATATGTTCCCTCGGCTATGTTTACAATAATATCACCGGTCATACCGCTGTTTACGCTTCTTACTGCATTTTGGGCAGCTTTAATTGTTTTGAATGGATGGGCTGCGTCACCGGAATTACTGTCATCTCCGCTGCCGGAAACGAAAAACTCCTTATATGCCGAGCTTCTTGCCGCATATTCCTGCTCTTGTGCAAGTGATGTAGGAACAATGCTTAAAAGTATAGCAAATAACAGCAGAATCGAATTTGTTTTTTTTGACATATTCCTCGCGCCTTTCTTTTATTAATACTTTCTTATAAACTAATTTTAATCAATAAATGCGGATATTCATATACGGAGTATAAAAACCTATATATCCTCCGTAAGAACACTTCTGTATTACCTCAGAAAAAATCAGCTTGCCATTCATCTTTATGATAAAATGCGTATTCTCATTTATTTCTTTTATTTCATATACAAAATCATTTTTCTCATTCCACTTAATATTTGACTCAGAAGTATCAATAAGTATTCTTTTTCCTCCCACTACCTTATAGAATTTAGCCTCTTTTCCTTTAAACTCAATTTCACAACGGTTATAAGCCGAACTTGAATTTCCGTAATCAAAGCTTTGCGGCGAATTAGCTCCCAGAATTACGCTAAATTGACCTATTTCATGCTTAGTCAGCGGATTAAAATTAATTGTTGTTTCCTTATCACCTCCGCTTATTTCAGATACATATGCATAGTGTGATCCGGGAAGCGTAATACTGTCTGTTCCTCGTTTTATCATGTCGTTCTCGTCAGTATTTATACTCCAACCACTGTCCTTATTTATTTCACAAGTATCGCTGTTTGCCGGATATTCCGCTTTTACTGTCCATATTCTGTACTTTTTAGTCCCCTTATGGTACACAGGTACATTTATACCGTTTGCAAGATTAATGTCACCTGCAATTATTCTTGATACGGAGGAATTACCTTCCGTTTGAATATCAAGCTTATCTGTCACAAGACTTGCATCCTTTGAAACATAAATTGTAACAGTATTTGTTTCGGCATCAATTTTTGTATCAATTGCATCAGGCATTGTGGCGCTTAAAATCATATCGGAATACTTTTCGTCTATCATTGTGTTATATGCATTTTCAAAAGCAATAAGTGCATCATACTGCTGTTCTACGGTTGTTGTGGGCAATTTTTTTGCTGCTTCTATTGACTTTTCAAACTCCTTTATCGCCGATTCCGGATAATTTATCTTTTCTTCTCCCTTAGCCGACACCAAAAGGTCTTCACACAACTTTATAGTTTCACTCAGACTGTATCTCTTCATCAAAGCTTTAAGCTGAGTTTCAAACTCACTCGCTGTCACGATTCTCATTGCTCTGTCTGAATTGCTTCCGCTGCTGAGATAGTTTGACATTGCCTCAAGCTTTGACTTACACGCTGTCGGATACACTCCCAAGCCTTCTCCAAACTTTGCGTTTTTCAGTGTATATGTAAGCTCTGTTTGTTTTGTTGAGAATATTGTTTCCGACCATGTTGAACGTTCTGATGCATCTGCTTTTTTGAAAATATCATATTTGGAATAGAAATTATCATGTCTTCTCGGAACAATATCTCTTAAATACTGATATTCCTTCTCCAAACCGGCGTTTGCATAAGTATCATATGCAGCTCTTGACGGCTGACCTATAACCTCCTGTTTGGGTTCTTCGTAATCATTCAATGACTTAGACGCATCATTTGCTACCGTATGAAGTCCGAAGTTATTACGGAATGTATTTCCCCAGATGCCGGTCGCAGAATTTGTTGTATACGGAGACAGAATATACTGACAATTTTCCATATAGTTATTTTCTATAGTTTCATATCTTGAGCCGTTATCGGTATAAAATGCGTTAATACCAAGGTTTACACGTTCTATATGATTATTGTAATATCTCGAATTCGGCTGCGCACCCAAAACATAGATACCCCCGCCGTCATGCCCTGTCTGGGCAACATCGTAAACATAGTTATAGCCTACATCCATATTGTAACAGGTATTTTTCCAGTTCCCCCATTGGAAGCCTACGCTGATACCTGTATATGAAATATCCTTTACATCATTATGCTTAATTGTTCCGTTGTCAGCGCAAAGAACCGTAATGCCTATCGATCGTCCAATCTCTGTTCCGATACGCTCAAAAATATTGTTTTCAATATCAATATTTTTACATCTTTGATTCTTCACCCAAGGTTTACGGTCAGTTGTTGTTATCCATACTCTTGAAAGCGCAAAGTCAGATGCCGTGAGCTTCCTTATCATAACATACCGATATTTTTCTCCATCGCCTACAGAATATTGATTTACATCTGAAGGGGCAATACCGTTTTGCGTCGCAATAACCTTATATGTTCCTTCCGAAAAGCTCTTATCCTTCGATACAAGCACCTCATAATCAGCATTTTCACCTTGCTCTATTTCATTAGGATCAAAGGTCACGGTAATTTCTTCAATAGAATAAGGTCTTAAAAATTCTATCATAACATACGGCTTTTTACCTGAAGTCTTACTGTATGTATCTCTCCATACACCTTTATACTCTCTGTAATCATCCTCAAGATAAGTTGTATGAATTTTATCATAATTTATGTAATCAGCATCGTCCGGGCCGGGATAACCCGGATAATTTACCGCGGTGGGAGATGATGTAACGATACCACCCATAGTATACTCAGAATAATAAAGCTTTGTATTCATATCCATCATAAGATTTACAGGCTTATCCTTTGATTCCTCCGGAACAGGATCCGAAACACCATCCGAAGACGGTACATATGTTCCGTCATCTGCCCAGCCCGTAGGTGAACCAAGATTGAAATCAGAGTGATTTCTTTCTCCCACGACAATTCCGTTTTCGCCTACGTCATAAATTGCATTACCTGTAACAACAGCATTTTCAACCCCATTGCTTAAACCGATTGCCGCACCGCCTATATTACAGAATATATTGTTTTTTATTTCAAGCCCGTCAATTCTCATGGCAAAAAAAGCTCTGGGGGCAATACCGGTGAATCCCGAACCTGAAACAGCCACTGCCTGACCTGTGCTGAATCCTTCAAGATAATCCATTTTTGTATCGCAAAACTGCAAATTTTCAAATACAAGATTATTAATCTTATCATCTACATCATTTCCGTCAATACAAACAATCGTTTCAAGAACCGGTGCTACCACAACCGAGTTGTTCATATCTTCCCCCTCTTCAGGCATATAATAAAGCTTCTTTGTTTTTCTGTTATAGTAAAATTCTCCCGGCTCATCCAGAAGCTCAAAGGCATTCATTACTGTAAATTCTATACTTGGATCCGGAACTGCAATTGAGGCTTTCGTTCTAAAATCATTCCACAGTCCCGGTGACGGCAAAACCAAAAGATTATCCATGCTGTCCGGATCCGGTTTTATTTCTTCTACAGGAACAACATTTGTTATAAAACAACGATCCCACATAAGCAATACATCTTCCGGATTTTCATACATTCCAAAATCACGCTTTGAAATCAAAAAACCATCATACTTATAAGGCGTATTAAGGTCGTTATAATCATATTTCCTGTTTTTATCAACCTCCGGATGTGCTGCAAAATATTCGTCTGTAAGATATTTATCATGCAGCATTACACCTTTTACCAATTCTGCCCCCTTTGCCGGATAACGTTTTTTACCGTCTACAGTAAGCTGAAGCAGAACATCTGTATCATAATCAGTCTCCCAGATTCCCTCGTACTGCGACTGTCTGAAATTTGTTATGCGTTCTCCTCCGGAAATTACAGGCTTGTTATCACCTGTACCGCGATAAATTATTTTATGCCCATTGTATGCAGAATCTTCATTTGAAAAATCAAGCGTTTCATCAAGATAATATGTTCCGGCCATTATATTTACAACAATATCACCCTGCATTTGCCGATTTACATTTCTTACAGCATCCTTTGCAGCCTGTATTGTTTTAAACGGAGCATCCTTTGTTCCCGGATTTCCGTCATCGCCATTTTTAGAAACATAATATTCCTTCCATGCTGTTGTTTCTGCATTAACCGGAACATAAAAAGACGCAAACATTGAACACATCAATAAACATAAAATTATTTTCTTCATTATATGCCTCCCTTATTTTGCTCTGTTTGAATTTTCTTCCATGAAAGCTTCTATATTCCCTTCGTATATCTTGTTATTTTCATTATAAAGCTTTTGATATTCTGCAAGAGTGTCATCGGTTAAGCCGTTTCTTTCAGCCAAATCACACATTGCTTTATATCTTTCTTCAAACTGTGTATCATTCTCTGCAGCAAACACTTGCGTTAACGAATCTTCAAATGCATTTCTTGACTGCCAAAATTTCTTAGCTCCCGGAAGCTGTGCCGTGTAGTCTGCACTATAGAAATTAGCTCCTCCGTAAATAGGATATTCAATAGGATCTACATATGCTGCATTAAATGCGGCTTCCATAGTTAATGTGCTATTGTAATAAGCCTTCGGACTGTACATCGAAGCCTGCGGATATGGTCTGCCCGGCCATGGTCCGCACTTAAGTCCATACTTTTCAACTATATCCTTTCCGTAAGTATCCCAGTCAATCATTGAATTCTTGAGTTCTTCGCTTGTATACTGTAAATTCCCGTTTTCATCCTCTGTATATAATCCTGCACTCTTTGGTCCCCAATAAATAAGCTTCTGACCGGGTGCCGAAACTGAAAAATCAACTGCACGCAGAACCTGAATAAGATTTGCCTCACTTATACCCTTTTTAAAGAAAGAAATCTTTTTAAGAGAATCGTGAGATGATCTTATATTAAGACACTTGCTCCAACCGTTTGTATACTTTGCATATACCTTTCTGTATTTATACTCGTTAGTTGCATTTCCTGTAGGAGGATAAGTAAGAATTGATACAAAGTATCTTCCGTTGCTCATCTTTTCGTTAAAGTTCTGTTGAGTATCGATAAGCGCTTCACTCGAAGCAACACCGTCTCTTACAAGCTGATTATACGTTTTAAGGATATTCTTAAACCAATCTTCTTTGTAAGTAAGCTTTAATTTGTTTTCCTGAATATCATAGTAGTCAAAATAGTCTCCTGAGTATCCGAACATAGGAAGCATCGTGGTACAAGCTGCCCAGTTATCTGTTCCATTGTGTGTATAGATTGTATATGTCCTTCCTTTTCCATCGTCCGGAATCTGGAGTTTATTTGCTTTATACAAAAAATCTATAAAGTCCTGAGGAGTGTCCCATGGTACATCAAATATTTCCTCTTCGGTAAATTTTCCGTTTTTTTCAAATATTTCCTGAAGCTCATCATATGTATGCGATGTCGGGTATATCATTTTAAGAATGTCATCTCTTACCCACACATATCCATGCGGTGTACTTCCGGGTCCGCATATACTTTGAATCTGCTCATCTGTCAAATCATATGAACCGTCTTTCTTTACCATATCTTTTACAGAATTTATATTCTCTCCTGTAGGAAGTGCATACATACCTCCATACTTTTCTTTCTGGCTTTCCCATACAGTTCCGTAAACCGTATCCGGTCCGAAATATTTCATTATATTCGGACAATACTTCTCTATATATGGTGTCAAATCATACAGTGCATCCATCTTTACAAGTTCCGAAAGTTCCGGTAAAGAATATGCCATAGCAGGATAATCATTTGCCGCAATAAGCTGTGTTATCTTTGCATCATAGCTGTTTCCGCCATTATCAAATGAATTATCCGGATCAAATGTTACACCTGTTATTCTCTCATATTCAGGAGTGACAACATCGTCTTTCGACTGCTTAAGTCTTACATACGCCTCTGTTGAATTAACATCCTGCCAAACAGTGACCTCGATTTTATCACCTGTCCAGCTTGGAATATCTTCCGAATCCTTATAATCATCAAAGTCAACGGAATAATCTGATTCATTTACTGTCTTTTGTTCTTCTTTTTTCCCACAGCTTGCAGCCATTGCAGCTGTTAAAACAAGACACATAAGCATTGAGATTTTCTTTTTCATTTTATTTTCCTCTCTTTCTTTTAGTTGTGTCAAATTGACACCGTTTTTATATTTTGATTTTTATTAAAATCTTAATATTTCGGAATTTAATAGTATTTTCCCATGAAAATACAGCTTCACTGCATATAACACAAATTTAATATTGATTTCCTGTCTTAAAACGCACCTTAGCTGAAGTTTGACAGGCAATTATGTGAAATTTACATATAAATCCATATCATCCCTTAACACTGCCTACCATTATACCTTTAACAAAATACTTTTGTAGGAACGGATATACACATATAATAGGAAACGTTGTAACTATAACCTGTGCTGCAATAAGCCCTTCTGAACTTGTCGCCCTCTTTATCTCGTCAATTACCTGACCGCTGGCAATGGCTGCCTCCTGCATTTTTTGTATTCTTTCACTTTCCTTAACAAGCTCCATCATAATATATTGCAGAGTATATAATTTGGAATTTCTTATATAATACAATGTAGTTGTCCAGTCATTCCACTGTGCTACCATTACCCAAAGAGCAATAGTGGCAAGAATAGGTGTTGACAGTGGAAGAATAATCTGAAAAAATATTCTTATCTCAGTTGCACCGTCAATAAGAGCACTTTCTTCAACGCTGGACGGAATTGTATTCTGTATAAAGGTTCTTATGATTACCACATTATAGAAAGAAAACAATCCCGGAAATATGTATACCCAAAAATTATTAAGCAATCCCATTTTGGAAATAAGTACATATAACGGAACCTGACCTGCCGCTATAAACATCGGTATCGAATAAAGCCCAACAAATAATTTCTTCCCCGGAAACATTTTTTTCGACAACGCATAAGCCGCACCAAATTGCACTAACAATGACAAAACAACCGAAATGGCAACTCTTGATACCGATATAACTGTTGCTCTCGGAATTGCACTGTCAGCAAACAAAATCTTAAAGTTTTCAATACTAAAAGCTCTCGGATATATGGTTATTCCTCCTCGTAGAGTATCAGAAGAATCATTAAATGCCTTTGCCAGTGTATTTAAATACGGAAAAAGGAAAACTACTGCCAACAATAACATAAGCAATGTATTAAAAATACGAAATATTTTATAACTTTTAGATTCTTTTATTCTCATTTTCATTACCAAACCTTTTTTATAAATTAAACTTAGAATATACCCACATCTGTTGCCTTCTTAGACAAAGCATTTGCACCCAAAAGAAATAACAAGTTAACCAGTCCCTGCATAAGACCGAATGCGGTTGTCATCTGGTAATTTCCTCCGGCAATACCGTTTTTGTAAATCACAGTGCCTATAACTTCGACATTTACAAATGGATTCTGTAATCCGTATATAAGTTCAAAGTTATCGCTGAACAAAGCCGCTATCTTCCAAAGAAGCATTATCATTATAGTAGGAAGTATGCCTGGAATCGTTATATGTATAACCTCTTCAATTTTATTGGCACCGTCAATTTTAGCCGCTTCATAAAGTCCTTGATCTATTCCGGAAATAGCCGCTAAAAATACTACAGAATTCCATCCCATACCTTTCCAAAGGCTTAGAATAATTACATTCGGAATAAAAAAGCCTTCCTTAGCCAAAAACATGGTACGCTCATATGCTCCTCCGGTAATCTTTACAAGTATATCATTTATAACGCCATCCTTTGAATAAAGTGATGTTACAATACCGATTACAGCAATCCATGAAAGAAAGTACGGAAGAAAGCTTACGGTTTGAATTGCCTTTTTAAATACTGTATTTTTAATTTGTTCAAGAAGCAATGCAAATACTATTGTCAACGGGAAACAAATTACAATATTTAAAATACTTATATGAATCGTATTTACTATGCTTTTAACACAATTGGATATTGTAAATATTTCCTTAAAGTTCTGAAGCCCGACCCATGTGCTTGCCGCCGGATTATATATGTTATAATTCTGGAATGCCATTTTTATACCGGCCATAGGCAGATATGAAAAAATTATTACCAATACAGTTGCCGGAAGCAGCAGCAAGTATAAGAACTTATATTTTTTTATCTGCTTGAACGTATAGCTGTTGAAAAAACTATGTTTGCTTACTTTAACATCATTCATTGTTTATAATTCCCTCTTTATTATTATTTTTTTTGTATAATAATTATAGCACATCTTACTTTTTGTTTCAACAGACAATGGTGACATCTTCAATAGACAATAATGACATGATGCTGTATGCGGCGGCGCTTGTCGGAAAAAGCAAGTCAACGGTTGACGTAAATTATTCGGACAGAATATCTCAATCGTCGGCAATGACGGCTTACACGGCAGGAGTTAAAGATAAGGCTTTGGAGCTTGAAAATAAAATCAAGGCGGCAAACAATGTTATCAGAAAAAAACGGCGGCGTTTTAATAAACGAAAACAGCAGATTGATAAAGTCTGCTGAAATAAATATTTTGGGAGCAAAATATTTATTCATGGTGCAAGTTTTTTTTGCAAAAACGCACAAAACCCTTGCACCTAAACAATTCTGAAACGCTTGTAAGCCGCTATGCGGCTGCGTTTCATAATTGTTCAGCATTCATTATATAAACGGCGTTGCAAAGGATTTGGGTGTTTTGGTTAAATTTGTCGACAGCATAAAATCACAGGGCGGACAGAGCGTGAACGGTTCATACTCCGACGGCACAATAAAAATATCAATGGAAGTGCTTAACAATCCAAACGCTGAAACCGATGAGGTACGAAACATGGTCGCAGAAAGCATATTCAAACACGAAATCACGCACAGAACACAACAGCTTGCCCCGAAACAGTTTGAAAGGTTCAGAGATTTGGCGTATGAATACAAGAGGTACATACAAGCTTGCAAAAAAACAATATACCGCAAGCGAATTTATAGACGGTTTATCCTCAGGTCTTACAGGAACGGGTATTGTTGCACTCGGCTTATGGATGGCTTCACTGGGATTGCTGCGAGGTTCGT
>JAXEIW010000040.1:0-5813 GCA_034101885.1 Clostridia bacterium
ACCATTTGACAGATGAGCAAAGAAAAAGCTATTGGGTAGATGGCTATGGTTATGGTCTTGGAGTTCGTTGCCCTATGGGAAAAGGTGATGTTACAGACTTTGGCTGGGGCGGTGCCGCAGGTTCTTATCTTATTATTGACCGGAAAAACGAAATCACAGCCTTTTATGCACAACATGTATTAAACTCACCTGTACAGGATTTAAAAAAGCAATTAACACCTATAATACTGGAGGCTATAAATGAAAGCAACAATATTTGATATACAAAGAAATTCATTTGTCGATGGATCAGGGATACGCACCACTGTGTTTTTTAAAGGTTGTAACTTAAGATGCAAATGGTGTCACAATCCGGAAAGTCAGAATCTGAATAAAGAAATATTGTTTTACATAAACAAATGCACCGGTTGCGGAAGATGCATGGATTTAACTGTCGATGATGAGAATTTCATTTGCTTGAATGATGCAAAGGAAATCTGTGGAAAGGAATATACTGTTGAAGAGGTTTTGAAAGAGGTTTTAAAAGATAAGTCATTTTATGAAAATTCCGATGGAGGTGTTACCTTTTCCGGCGGTGAATGTATGCTTCAAATTGATTTTCTTTGCGAAATATTAAAAAGGTGTAAAGAAAACAATATACATACCGCTGTTGATACTGCCGGAAATGTGCCGTGGAAATACTTTGAAAAAATAATTCCTTATACAGATGTATTTTTGTATGATGTGAAATGTATTTCCGAAGATCTACACGTTAAGGGAACGGGTTTCTCCAACAGACATATTTTGGAAAACTTGCAGTTGTTATCATCTGTTTTTACCGGAAAAATCTATATTCGAATTCCGGTTATAGGCGGATTTAATGATAACCAAAGTGAATTTTCAAAAATCAGCCAATTTTTAAAGATAATAAAATATGATACAATTGAACTTTTACCCTATCACAATATTGGAAAGCATAAATATGCGGCGTTGAATATGGCTTTTCAAGATTACAGTATTCCGGATGAAAGCAGTATGACTGAATTCAAAAAAATACTTGGTATTTAAAATATCGGGTCAGTCTGTAGAAATGGAGCTGTTGCAAATGAACATTTTTTTATTGTTCATTTGCACGCCCCAACTTTTTACATAAAAAATGTACCAATTTTCAAAAAAGGGTACACTAAACAAGAATGCCTGATTTTTGGAAAAATCCTCAAAACCGCTACGATTGTTCTTCAGCAGACTTTATCAATGCGAACTGTGTAAAATCTTTGATTTTGCACGGAAAATCGGCCATAATTTTTCTAAATGCGATTAAAAATCGCATTTATTCAGTGAGTATTATATTTACAAGAGATGTTGCAATATGTACTGTATCAATCACGCTATTATTTGCTCAAACTTATCAAAGAAATTTAGGCATAAAAAACCCCGAAAATCGCATAACAGCGTGGTTTTTCGGGATTTGTAATCGAGATTTTATCTCTTACTGAACTGCGGAGCACGACGAGCTGCCTTCAAGCCGTACTTCTTTCTTTCCTTCATTCTTGAATCTCTTGTCAAGAATCCTGCAGATTTCAAAGCCGGTCTGAACGCATCAGAATCAACTTCAAGCAAAGCTCTTGCAACGCCGTGTCTGATAGCGCCTGCCTGACCTGTAAATCCGCCACCCTCAACCTTAACGATAACATCAAACTTATCAAGAGTTGAAGTCAAAGTCAAAGGCTGACGAACGATTACTTTTAAAGTATCAAGACCGAAATAATCGTCAATATCTCTTCCGTTAATCGTAATTTTGCCGTTACCCGGAACCAAACGAACTCTTGCAACGGAAGACTTTCTTCTACCTGTACCGTAGTATTGTTCTTTTGCCATAATTCAAAATCCTCCTTACTTTATTTCGCCTGTCCAGTTTTCAGGCTTTTGTGCTGCATGGTTATGCTGATCATCCTTATAAACACGAAGTCTTGTCAAAGCTGCTCTGCCGATTGTATTGTTCGGAAGCATACCTTTAACAGCCATCATCATAGCCTTTTCGGGGTTTTCAGACATAAGCTTATTATAGTGAATTTCCTTAATTCCGCCTACCCAGCCTGTGTGATAATAACGAACCTTTTGATTCAGCTTATTACCTGTTAAAACAGCGTTTGCAGCGTTTATAATTATTACATGATCTCCGCAATCTACATTTGGTGTAAAAGTCGGAAGATGTTTACCTCTTAAGATGCTTGCTGCTTGTGCGGCAACACGGCCCAAAGGCTTGTCCGTTGCATCAATGATGTACCATTTTCTGTTGATTTCCTGTGGTTTTGCCATATAGCTACTCATTGAAATTTCCTCCTTTATAAAACAATAATAAAGATTGGCATGATTATCCTTTTCAATCAAGCCTGCATGAATAATGATACTACTTTTTTTTTACTTTGTCAAGGCTTTTAAAAAAAAAATTAAAATACTTTTTTTAATCTCTTTTTATCTCATTTATTCTTCGTTTTTCTTTTATTTTCTCATTCTCTATTTTTAAATTTGATAACATAATCAAATATATCCGAAGGATTTGAAACAATACATTCCGCACCTGCGTCTTTTAACTCTTTCTCATCACGAAATCCCCAAAGCACCCCAACAGACGGTATTCCGGCATTTTTAGCTGTATTAATGTCAACATTGGTATCTCCTACAAAAACACACTCGTTTATGTCTACACCCAACTCTTCTGCTGTCAATAAGACTCCTTTCGGATCGGGCTTTTTCGGAACATTATCACGTTTTCCGTGACATACATCTACAAGACCGCCTAAAATTTGTTTAACAAGAGGTACCGTTACATTATCGGGTTTATTTGATAAAACAGCGGTTTTCAAACCGTTTTCCTTAAATTTTAACAGCAGCTCGGGAATACCTTTAAAAGGTTTCGACTCAAAAACCGTATCCTTTTCATATTCGCAGTCATATTTTTTTGAAACTCTTTCGTAATTTTCTTCCGTGTCGGCATCGTAGTATTTTAACATTCTGTGAATCAAAATCACTTTACCGTCACCCACAAGATATTTATATTTTTCCTGAGGTATAGGTGCAAATCCGTTATATTCCAGTGCCATATTACCATAATGTGCAATAGTGGAAAGAGAATCGCAAACAGTACCGTCAAGATCAAAAATAACAGCTTTAATCATTTATATCCCCCGTTCTGAATTATATAGAACAAAATTTTAATATAAAAATTGTATAAAATAATATTGTAATAAAATATAGCAAATTCCAGAATAATAACAAAAATACGATAGTTTCGGGTAAAAAAATCAAGGCTGTTGATATTCCTTATTTTTACCGATAAATTATCACAAATGTTGTTATTACAACAGACATTGCAGTATTATTATAGTATAATAAATAAGAAAAGTCAATATGATATGTATTTTATCTTAAAAATTTAGATATAACGCATAGTAACATAACTCAAATTTAATTTGTCATATAAAACTAATATACATACTTCCGTACTGCCCCGATTTGCAGTCGTGATTATTATATTGGCGTTATAAATTATTTTGCCGAAAAACGGGGAAACGGAGGATTAACTTGAAAGTTCCCTTCACGTTATGCCCCCGGCGGATTTAATTGCCCGTGCGAAATTTTCCGAGGCTTTACCTCGGAAACGCACATGGGCGTAATAATCTCTTGTCATTTCTTGCCCTGCTGATAAGAGAAATTTAATTACTATTTGTGCCGACGCAGGGCGGCGGAATGGAGATCATTATGAAAATAACAAATGATGTTTTTTATGTGGGAGTAAACGATAAAAAAGTAGATCTTTTTGAAGGACAATATGTTGTTCCCAACGGAATGGCTTATAATTCATATGTAATAATGGATGAAAAGATAGCTGTAGTTGATTCTGTTGATGCCAATTTTAAGCATGAATGGCTTGATAATATTGCAGACGTTTTAGGTTCAAGAAAGCCGGATTATATTATAGTCCAGCATATGGAGCCGGATCATTCGGGAAATGTGCTGAATTTTGTAAACACATATCCAGATGCAAAAATCGTTGCAAACAAAAAAACATTTGTAATGCTTGAACAGTTTTTCAATTCCGATTTTGAAGGAAAGAAAGTTGTTGTTGAAGACGGAGAAAGTCTTAGTTTAGGGAAACATAATCTCACATTTGTATTTGCACCTATGGTTCACTGGCCCGAAGTTATGATGACATATGACTCAACGGACAAGCTGCTCTTTTCCGCCGATGGTTTCGGCAAATTCGGTGCGATTGACGCAGATGAGGAATGGGCAGATGAGGCAAGACGTTATTATATAGGCATTGTAGGAAAATACGGTTCACAGGTTCAGGCTGTTTTGAAAAAAGCTGCGCAGCTTGACATTCAGACGATATGTCCTTTGCACGGTCCGATATTAAAGGAAAATCTCGGATACTATCTCAATTTATATGATATTTGGTCATCATACAATCCCGAAAGCGAAGGTATAGTTGTTGCATATACATCGGTATACGGAAACACTAAGGCAGCGGCTGTTGAGCTTGTCGAAAAGCTTAAGCAAAAAGGTGCGCCCACCGTTGTGTTATGCGATCTTGCCCGTTCCGATATGTCCGAAAATGTTTCCAATGCATTCAGATACAGCAAGCTTGTACTGGCAACCACAACATATAATGCAGATATTTTCCCATATATGAAGCAATTTATAGATAAGCTCACAGAAAGAAATTTCCAAAACAGAACTGTTGCATTTATTCAAAACGGTACATGGGCACCTTTAGCTGCAAAGGTTATGAAAAAAATGCTTGAAAACTGCAAAAATATCACATACACCGATACCACTGTTACAATTAATTCCGCACTTAACAAGGAAAATCACGAACAAATAGAAAAGCTTGCAGAAGAATTGTGCAGAGATTATATAGCTCAATCGGAGGATAAAGCAGACAAGAATGATTTGAAAGCTCTGTTTAATATCGGATATGGATTATATGTTGTAACCTCAAATGACGGAAAACGTGATAACGGTCTTATCGTAAATGCCGTATCACAGGTTACCGACAGTCCCAACAGAATAGCGGTAACAATAAATAAGGCAAATTACTCCTATCATGTAATAAAACAAACCGGGAAAATGAATGTTAACTGTCTGTCGGTTGACGCCCCCTTTAAAGTTTTCGAAACCTTTGGTTTTCAGAGCGGACGAGGAGTGGATAAGTTTGAAGGAATTTCTGTTCACAGATCGGATAACGGTCTTGTATTTCTTCCCAGATACATTAACTCATTTATGTCTTTGGAGGTTGAACAGTATGTTGATTTCGAATCTCACGGAATGTTTATATGCAAAGTAACCGAAGCAAGAGTTATGAGTGACAAAGAAACAATGACTTACACCTATTATCAAAACAATGTTAAGCCTAAACCCCAAACAGAAGGAAAAAAAGGCTATGTGTGCAAAATTTGCGGATATATATATGAAGGCGATGTTTTACCGGACGATTTTGTATGTCCCCTTTGCAAACATGGTGCCGCAGACTTTGAGCCGATAGAACAGTAATATAATATATGGCTTTAAACCCTTTTTTAGTTAAATAAACACACAAACAGTGCTTCATACCTTGCATATGCCAAGAATGAAGCACTGATTTTTTAGACTTTCCGTCAAAAACAATTTATTTCATATGATATTCCAATAATAAATTGTTCAGATGTTTAGTGTCCCTTTTTTTAAATGGTTGAATTATATCTTATAAATTCTGTTTTGTTTCATATATTCCGTAGGCGTAAGACCTGTATTCTTTTTAAATACACGGCAAAAATGATATTGATTTGAAA
>JAXEIW010000041.1:0-20530 GCA_034101885.1 Clostridia bacterium
AGGTACAGTTCCTTGATGTAAACGGAACGCTGTATGTCTATAAAATAACCGATAAGGAAATACTCGGAAAGTATGAGCTTGACAGGCTTACGGATAATGACAGCGACCTTACTCTTTTTACCTGCACCTACGGCGGTAAGACACGGGGTGTTGTACGCTGTCAAAAGCAGCAGGATAAAGAATAATTGTGTATGCAGCATGAATAATTACATCAAAGATATATGAAATTTTATAACGAGGGAGGGGCTGTTTATACATGAAGCATAAAATAAAATGCAGCAATATAACACGCATGTCATGCCTCTTTCTTATGGCGCTTGTGTTCTTCAACATTATGTTTTCTGACTTCTCCTTTCTGAGAGTGAGGGGCGAAGAGATTGCTACCGAAACCAGAAGACTGCTTAACGGAAGCTTTGAAGACGGACCGAGCTTTACCAGTGCCTATAAACAGCCGGCTCAGGCCGATGTCCCCTATTGGAATACAACTGCCTTTCAGGGTAAAATCGAATTGTTCAGGGATAATCCGTCGACTTATTTTTCCGGTATGAGATTAACGCCTACGGACGGAACATATGCAGCAGAGTTAAACGCAGATGAAGAGAGTACATTATACCAAAATATCAAAACTACTCCGTCCAGTATTTACGAATGGGGTTTAGATCACGGTGCCCGAAACGGAACGGATACCATGGCGCTGATTATAGGACCTAAACAGAGCGTTGACCCGTCAAAGCCCAGCAAGGCAGGGCGTGACCAGCTCATGCAGATGGCGGATTGGATTATAGAAAAGAATTTGACCTCTATTAAAACCTCTGCGGGTATGGGAGAACATATTACGCTTTACAGCAAGAAATTTGCAGCAAGCGGTGCTTTTGAAGACAATGCAGGAAACAATCCGTTCAGCTTGACGCCAAGTACAATCTATACCGAGAAGTGGGAGATCTGGATAATGGCGTCATCAAAGGGTACAAGCGGAAAAAATCCGTGGAACTCCTACGGCTCTAACGATGAAGGCTCCTCAGGCAGCGGAAGCTCTGGCTTGGATAAAAGCAAATACTATTTATATACCGTTCCGCCGAAACAGACCGATACGCTGTTCTGCTTTGTTTCGGTAGGATATGTTGATTCCTCAGCGCCGGCGGGCAAAGAAAAGACTTTTGGAAACTTCCTTGATAATATTAACTTTGAGATATACCATAATCTTTCGGGCAGTACAACTAATCACGGCAGCGCAATTATCAGCTCCAGCGACGGCTCCTCAGGAGGATCAGGCGGCTCCACAGGTCACGAGATTACTATAGATAATAACCTTGCAACCTATGTAACCGATGGTCAGGATCTAAAAATTCAGGCGGTTATAAAGGCGCAAGACGCGGCTGACGGCTGTCAATTTGTCGGTACTTATTACACAAGGCTGGATCAGAACGGTGACCCTGTTTTCGAGTTTATTAAGGTTAAAGGAAATGAAATTGAAGATACGGGCTCTCTGACCGATGAAGAAAAAAAGGGGAAATGGGTATGGTCCGTACAAGCGAACGGCGACATAGTTTATACCTATTATCTTGAAAATATTACCTCAGCCACGGATTTGCACTTTGTATTTATTAAACACCCAACCGTTACATATGACTCTAATGGCGGAAAACCCTATGTTATAGAAGACAGACCGTATCCTGATGAGGAAGACGAAAATGTATACTCATTCAAACCTGAGGGAGGTGAAATAAACCAAAACTCGTTTATAAAGCCTTATGTTTCAAAAGCAGCAGAGGGCTATGATGGCTGGAAGTTTATGGGCTGGAAGATGATTGGGGATATTGTGGACAATATTCCTTCGGATATAGAACTGGTAAATGCGGATCAAGGGGAAGGCATGCTTCTTCCTGCCGTACACTCCATAGCATGTGATTATAAAATAGACGGCATTGTACAATCTGATACGAATGCTCAGTATTTTAAAATTTACGACGGAAACATCTCTTTCAACAAAGCATTAGACACCGGAGAGTCTGAAGAGATTTTGGGCGTAACATGGAATGACGACGGTGCGACAAAGAGTTACGCAAACATTCATCGTGGAATTACGATGGTGGCGCAATGGCGCTGGCGACAGGCATTTATTCCGCAGCTTGTGCAAAACGGTGTAAGTATAAATTCGACTGAGGGCGGAACAGTTGAAATTACAAGCGTAGCTGACCCAACTGATGAGAATTATAACGACGCGTATACAGAATTAGGCGGCAAGGCATACTATGCCGCAATGGATGAAACGTTACTTGTTAGGGCGGTTGCCAATCCCGGCTGTACATTCTTAGGTTGGTATGATGAAAAAGACAACCTAATCAGCACGAACGCCGAATACGGTTATGTTGAAACAAAGGGAAGCGTAAAAACATATTACGCAAAGTTCTCAAATGTCGTTACTCAGACATATATCCGCCAGATAAAGAATGGCGATATTTGGGAGGACACGACGGATGACAGTATCGGAACGCTCGAGCGTTACAGTTATGTGGCTGCGGTAGGATTGCCCATAAGCTCCACAGCCAGTGTCGGGCCAGGCTATAGATTTATCGGCTGGTATGATTCCGAGGGGAATAAAGTGCCAAGTGAAATGATTACAAACAATGGCACAACAATAGATTACATCACTACGGGTGATGCGACCTATTATGCACGCTATGAAAAGGCATATACGCTGCATGTCAGCAAGGTTGACGAGGATGACAGAGGACCGCTTGCGGGTGCAGAGTTCACCCTGTACGAGATGGATGACAACGGTGATCAGACCATTACCTATGGAGGCACAAGTATAAAATGTATCAAAATCGGCTCAGGAACTACTGCATTAACTAAGGACGGCGCAAAGGCGCTTGCAATCTTTACCGATTCGCTCTTAACGGGACGAGATTACTATATTGTCGAAACAAAGCCGCCTTTCGGTTATAATATTTTAAACGATGTCACAAAGATTAGCTTTGTAGATACGGACGCAGATGAAAACGGTATTTATACGATTGAAATTGAAAATCAAATCGGGATCAGACTCCCGACTACGGGAGGTATCGGCACGGTTATTTTCATTGTAATCGGTGTGCTTATGATAGGCGCGGCTGTTTTCTTCATTGTTTACAAAAAGAAATGACTTAATCGTTTTTGAAAATTCAAGTCATTTCTTTTTTTTTAGTTATGTATTGCCGTGTGCCAAATGTAAGCCGACAGGGAGTATCCGATCAATAAACCCACGACTACCCAAGATGGTCTGACAGTGGTATAATAATTCTAACAAAGTCTATGGAGTTGATTAGAATGGATAAGATATCACGAATTAAAACAGATTTGCTTATGCGAGAATGGGCGGAGATGGTGCGGGAGTGCCGATCAAGTGGATTAACAGTACAGATTGCTTACAGATACACTTGCCGGACAGATTATTGTTGCCTTAACATTTGCGGTGATATTTATTGCAACAGCATATGTTATCAAGGTCAATAAACCTGTATCGGTATTGTAAAAAAGCTTTTGATAAAAGCCACGCCTGCGGGCGTAAGAATTAGGTAGCAATTTTGAAATATATTTCATTGCGTAAAACGCAATTTCATATATTATAAAAAATAAGCTGTCGGTATTGACATTCAAAGAATTCTATAGTATAATTATATCAACAAATCAGTATAATAAAAATATAATTTTGATATAAGGAGTTGATTTTATGAATATCAGACCGTCAGCAGTAATCAGAAACAACTATAATGATATTTCAAATTTCTGCAAAGCCACAGGTGAGCCTGTATATCTTACCAAAAACGGCGAGGGCGATTTGGTTGTCATGGATATTGAGGCATTTTCAAGGCGTGAAAAAATGCTCAAATTAAGGGAAGAACTCATTGCAGCCGAAGAAGAACGGCTTATGGGTAAAAAAGGATATTCTATTGACGAGCTTGATAAAATGCTTGGAGATGCAGCAGCGGAGGCAAGTCATGCCGAATAAAAAATATACCGTTATAGTTTCCGACAGAGCTGCTTCAATGCTTGTAAATCATGTCAGATTTTTGGCAAGGGTTTCACCTGAAGCGGCAAAAAAACTTCATAAAGAGATTATTGCCGAAATAAAAGCATTGGAATATATGCCGGAAAGCTATCCGTGGCTTAACTGTGATGAGATTCCTGCCAATAAATACAGAAAGAAACTTGTGTCAAAAAGGTACTTATTGATTTATCAGATTAAAGATGATAATGTTTATGTAGACTATGTTCTGGATTGCAGACAGGACTATAAGTGGCTGATATAAAAAACAAAATAATCGGGTGCAATTAAGTGTAAAACTTAGTTGCTCTTTTTCTTTTTTGGAGGTGATGTAACTTGTATTATTTGTTAACGGCTCTGCTGCTTGCATACGGCATTTACACTCTTGCAGGGCAGTTTATAACCTTCCCTACAAAGCGAACCGAGAAAACAATGTCAAGCTTCAAGCGAAAACAAAGCATTGGTGAGAGTTTTTATACAAAAGCAGAGGTCAGAACCGGCTATACCGTTACAAATGTATTGGGGACTCAAGGTAATATTGTGGCTTTAGAAAATGTATCATCTAATGCAACAAATTCAGCATTTGTTACGGCAGCTAACCCCATTTCGGTAAATGGTTTAAAAACCATTTTTACAAATGTGGCTTTGCCCGGAACGGCTGAAAGCCCGGCTTTGCATAGCTTTGAAATATATGTATATGGCGGTTATGTCAATGGTATAATGTGTTGTCCGACTATATTCCTGACTACCTATCGGAAGCGGCTATTGAACGAATTGCAGAAGATATAATGGATAAAGAAAAGAATAAGCAAACCATAAAATCTGTTCAAGGAACGGAATATGAGGTGATGATGTGCAGTCAGTATAGGAGTATACTGAAATTGTCAAGATAAGTTGACACTTTCAATATGATTGTAGTAAAAGTGATTTGTCATTCATATAGTCCGATGGGGGTTGATTTCTCCACAAAGTATCTGATGATGAAGAAACAGGTGTATTTTCCCTTTCTGATATACGTAGTCGCGTCTGTCATACATATAACCCATTTCTGTGATGAAATAATTTTATAATGAATCATCATTTATAGAAATATCTTAAATTAATTGGATGATTCGAGTTTTGTGTTCTTTTTTAATATTTGGATTCTAATTATTTAAATACTTTTTTTCACATAGGTATCAGAAAAATCAAATGTTTCTAATTTACTTTTAATTTTGGGTTTAAAGTTAATTAAGAAAATTTTTACACGGGAGAAAAGGTTTATACATATCGAGTAAATATTCTTATTTTATAATATAGATAAATTTAAATCAAATTTGTTTTATTTGGGGAAAGAATAGGAGGTAAAAAATGGGAAAAAGAGTATCAAAAAGAAAAATCTCAAAGCCTATAGTTGCATCGGTGACGGCAGCGGCTGTTTTTGCGGGAGGATTTTTCGGATATCGTGTTATCATGGAAAAAAAGAACAAAACCATGTCGGCGGAAGCGGCAGAATTGGACACAGCAATGACGGGAGATATTAAATCGGTAAAAACGGGCGAGGCGGCAGTTGAACCATATGAAAGGTATGAAATTATATCTATGGTAAGCGGTGACATAATAAGCTGTCCCTACGATGTGGGAGATATGGTGGAAAAGGGAGCTGTTTTATATCAGTTTGATACATCGGATGTTCAAACAAGCATAAAAAAGCAAGAAATTTCATTGGAACAATCAAAAAACAGTTTAGATAATGCAAAGAGCGATTTGTCCGAAGCACAGAGCAAGCTCACGATAACGGCACCAAACAGCGGAATTATTTCGGGTTTGGAAATAAAAGCGGGCAGTTCGGTAAATAACGGAACGTCTGTCGCAACTATTGATAACACAGAAAATCTTGAAGTGACTTTGCCTTTCACACGTGAACAGGTTAATGAAATTTATGTGGGAGCAAGCGCACAAATTTCAAGTTCGGTACATATGAGCAGTGTTTCGGGAAGGGTAAAAAGCATAAGTTCCCATGCGCAGGCGCAGGAAAACGGTTCGAATTTATACAGCGTAAGAATAGAATTTACCAATCCGGGAGCCTTTACACAAGGTTTAACGGTGGGCGGTTCGGTAAACGGAACGGACAGCCCGGGGCAGGGAAAAATTGAATATTCCGAAAGCGGTAATGCGAAGGCGGAGGCAAGCGGCACGATAATATCGGTAAATTATTCAAACGGTGATTATGTAAGAGCCGGTGATGTAATAGCAACTATTTCAAGTGATGAGCTTACATCTCAGGAACGCTCGGTTAAAAGCAGTGAATTGAGTTTGAAAAACGCACAGCTGTCAATGCAGGAAACGAAGGACGGGCTTGAGGATTATTCAATAAAAGCACCGATTTCAGGGACGGTAATTACCAAAAACTCAAAAGCGGGAGATACGATTGACAGAACAAATTCAAGTCAGACTTTGATGGTTATTGCCGATATTTCAAAATTAAAATTCAGCATGGATATAGACGAGCTTGACGTCAGTATGGTTCATGAGGGGCAAAAGGTTGATATAACCTGCGACGCCCTGCCCGATGAGGAATTTGAGGGAGTAATAGAGAGTATATCGGTTGAGGGTACGGCTACAAACGGAGTAACCTCATATACTGCGGAGGTTGTAATCGACAATCCCGGGAATTTAAGACCGAGTATGAATGTTGACGCAAGCGTTATCGTTGAAAGCGCCGAAAATGTTTTGATAGTTCCCACAGCGGATATAAAAACAATAATGGGTGTTTCTTATGTGTTTTTAAAGGATGAAACGGGAGAACGTGCTTCAACCGAAGAGGATTTTGAAAACGCTTTAAGGAAGGATATAGAAAAAACCATGGAAGAAAATCCCGAAACAGCTGAAAATGTGCCTGATGGCAGAATGCCCGGTGATGGTGCAATGCCCGAAACGAATGGAAATATGCCAAGCGGTAAAATACCGATTGAGGAAGTAAATACCGAAACGGAGATGGATGGCAAGAAAGAAAGCTCCGAATCTTTCGATAAAAAAGAGGAGTCGGATAAAAAATCCTCAAATGAAGACAAAAACGAAAAAGATAATCAAAAAAGCAGAATACCCGAAGCACCGGAGGGATTTGTAACGGTAATCGTAGAAACCGGTATTTCGGATGATGATAACACGGAGATTATAAGTGGGTTAAAAGCGGGAGATAAAATTCAAAGGCTTACGCAGAATGTAACCTCGACAGAAAAAGGAATGACAGGAATGCCCGGCGGCGGTATGGGCGGCATGGGCGGCATGATGGGTAGCGGAGGAGCACCCGGCGGCGGTTCATTCGGAGGAGGAGCACCCGGTGGCGGCGGTATGAGGTGATTATTTTATGATTATTCTTGAAGATATTAAAAAGACATATAAAATGGGAGATACGGAGGTTCACGCTTTGGACGGCGTGAGCCTGCATATAAAACCTCATGAGTTTGTGGCAATTATAGGTCCATCGGGCTCGGGTAAATCAACGCTTATGAATATGATAGGCTGTCTTGATGTTCCGACTTCGGGACTGTATTGGATTGATGGCGTTGAGGTCAGTAAGATGCGTGATAATGATTTGGCGGATCTGAGAAATCAAAAAATCGGATTTATATTTCAGCAATATAATCTTTTATCAAAGCTGTCGGCAATTGAAAATGTAGAACTGCCGTTGATATATAAGGGTTTATCGGCGGCAACAAGAACAAAGCTTGCAAAGGAAGCGTTAAAAAAGGTCGGACTTGAGGATAAAATGTTTCATAAACCCACAGAGCTTTCGGGAGGTCAGCAGCAAAGAGTGTCTATAGCACGGGCGCTGTCCTCGCATCCGGCATTAATTTTGGCGGATGAGCCTACGGGAGCGCTGGATTCAAAGTCGGGTATTGAAATTATGCAAATGCTGCATGATTTGCACAAAGAGGGAAATACGATTGTAATTATCACTCACGATTTGAATATAGCAAAACAGGCAGAGCGAATCGTAACCATCAGGGACGGTAAAATAGTAAGCGATGTTGATAATAAAAACGATATGGCAGGTGTGGATAATGTTAAAGGCTCGGATTTGGGCGATAACGAAAATCTGAAAGCTGCCGAGCTTTAAAAAATATGAGAAGGATGTCAGAATATGAGTTTTTTTACAAAAATCACACAGTCGGTCAAGATGGCCATAAAAAGTATTCTTGGCAATAAGGGACGTTCGGCATTAACAATGCTCGGTATCATAATCGGCGTAGGCTCGGTAATTTTGCTCACGGGAATCGGAGGCGGAACAACCAAGGCAATAACCGACCAGATTTCGGAAATGGGAACAAAGCTTATAACGGTAAGCTTTACCCGAAGATTTTCCACAAGAACTGTCGATTACGAGGATTTACGGGAATTTGTTGATGAAAATCCCGATTTAATATCAAATATGTCTCCTTATATTTCGGGTATGGTTCAGGCGAAGCTCGGAAATGAAAATTTCCAAACAAGTCTTGACGCAACCGATCCGCAATATGAAAGCATAAAAAATGTAAAGCTTATAAGCGGCAGATTTATAAACGATAACGATTGTGAAAACAGAACAAATGTTGCGATAGTGGGGACATATATACAACAGGAGCTTTTTGGCGGAGGGGATCCTGTGGGAGAATACATAAAATTAAACGGAAGAAAATTTAAAATAATAGGCGTTTATGAGGAAAGCGGAGATTCAACCGAAACCTCTGCTGACAATAAGGTAACAATTCCTTATACGACGGCGATACGTTTTTTAAAAAACAAAACAATATCTACCTATTATTTGGAGGGTGCGTCGGAGGAGGTTATCGAATCGGCTGTTGACGCGACAGAAGCTTTTATAACCAAAAAGCTTGGTTCGGATTCGGGTTTTTCGGTATCGAGTGTTTCGGAAATGCTTGATACCATGAACGAGGTTACCGGAATGCTCACAGGAATGCTTGCAGGAATTGCCGCCATATCTCTTGTTGTGGGCGGTATAGGAGTTATGAATATCATGACTGTCAGTGTCAGCGAAAGAACGAGAGAAATCGGTATAAGAAAAGCGATAGGCGCAAGAACAACAGATATATTGTTTCAGTTTTTGATAGAATCGATAATTTTGAGCGCATTGGGCGGAATAGTCGGAATAGGAGTCGGAATCGGACTGGGACCTGTTGTTGAAAAGGTTGCCGGAATGGATTACGTAATTCAGACAAATATGGTTATTCTGTCTTTTTGCTTTTCCTTGGCAATCGGCGTATTCTTCGGAATTGCGCCCGCAAACAGAGCGGCAAAATTGCATCCCATAGAAGCCTTAAGAGCCGAATGACAAAGTATATTAATGAATTATTTTTTGAAAGGAAAGGTTTATAAAATGAAAAAAATCAAAGGTTTATTTGCGGCCTTTTTAATACTTACAGCCGTTATACAGACGCTTAATTTCATTGTGTCGGCATCAGCGGAGGATACTGTTCTCTACAGCGATATAAATTCCGATTATGCCTGTTATAATGCCGTATCGAATTTGAAAGAGTTAAATATAGTAAACGGTTATGACAACGGAACTTACAAACCGTGGAATTATGTTACAAGAGCGGAATTTTGCAAAATGGTTGTGGCTATGCAAAATAAAGTTACCGAGGCAAAATCCACTTCCTCCACATCATCCTTTGATGATGTTAATAAAGTGGAATGGAGCATACCCTATGTTAATTATCTTACAAGCACCGATGTAATAAAAGGTTATGCGGACGCAACATTTAAACCCAATAATGTAATAACATATGCCGAAGCGGCAACAATTTTGTGCAGACTCCTCGGCTATGACGAAGAAACTATAGGATATAATTGGCCGGCTAATTATATTAATGAAGCGAAAGCATTAAATCTGGCAGGAGATATGGAGTTTTCCTCCTCCGATCCCATAACCCGTTCAGCTATGGCAATTATTGCCGATAATACGTTATTTTCCTTCGTGAACGGCAAAACTGAAGTGACGTTTTTGGAATCAATCGGTTATACCGTGACGAAAGACAGTTATATATTGGCAACAAAAAATGAGGACACATCATTGAAATCGGATGAGATAAGAACGTCATCGGGAAAATACACTTCGCTTTCTGAAAATGCGTTTAATATGGTGGGAAGAAAGGGCACAACCGTTTTAAACAAGGATAATAAGCTTGTATTGTTTGTACCTGCCGGTAACGGATCCGTTTTTGAAAACATAACTTCGAAAGAAGATTATCTTTCTTTGGAAGCGCTGGGATATACGGTTATAGAGAATTGTTTTATTTCGGCAACCAAAAATGAAGAAAGTTCTTTGAATACATATCAGATAAGAACCTCATCGGGAGTGTATGAAGTAGAAAATACCGATATATTAAACAAGGTAAGAAAAATGGGGACTTTGGTTCTGAATACTCAAAACAGAGCGATAATGTTTAATGAAGAAAATCTTGCGTCGATGGATATTGTTGTAACAAAACTGCTCGGAAACGGCAGCATTGAATATAAACATAATAATGTAAAAGATACCTTTACCTTTAACAATAATTTTGTTGTATATTATGATAATAATAAATCAACTTATCAGTCTGTTTCGTCACAGATTAACGCCGGAACGTCAATGACTTTATACGGTGAAACGGAAAACAACTGGTCTTTTGCATTGATAGATGACGAAGCAAAGAATATTGTTCCGGTACGCGCAACAAAGAATTACACCGGCAGCGAAACAACGCTTGAGGGAATAACCATTAATTATGACGATTTGACGGTATATAAGGAGGACAAAACCGCAACTGTTGCGGATATCGAATTAAATGACGTTATATATTATAACACCAAAACAAACATAATGGATGTATATAACAAAAAGATAAGCGGCATTTATAACGAGGCGCTGCCGTCAAAGAGCTATGTAACAAGCGTAAATGTTGGCGGAAATATCTATACGATTAATGAAAATGTAAGCACTTCATCCCTTGACGCATCAAACGGAAGTTTTGCTATAGGTGACAGAATAACGCTTTTATTGGGCGAAAACGACGAAGTATGCTTTGCGGTTGAGTTATCCGACCATAACAGCTTTGATTACGGAGTTTTGCTGAAAACATATAAGGAAACGTCGGCAAGCGGAGAGAATGAAGGCTCGACGCAGCGTATGGCAAGTATCTTTATGTCGGACGGAAATACCTATGAATATAAGATAAACAAAGATTACGAAAATATGATAGGCGATCTTGTTTTTATAAAATCGAATAACGGTGTTTTGGAACTTTCAAGCGTTACTTCATCAAACGCTTACGGTGAATTAAATATTACAAGCAGAACCTTGGGTGGAAAAACGGTATTAAAAGACGCTGTGGTATTCCACAGATTAAGCGAAGAGGACAGCTCAAATGTTCAGGTTGAAATACTTGATTTTGGTAGACTTGACGCGGTGTCTGTAAGTCAAAGTCAGCTTATAACCTCTGTAAGCGCAAATGACTTCGGTGATATTTCGGTACTTTATTTAAAAGATATGTCTTCGGGATACAGCTACGGTATTTTGAAAAACATAAAAAGTATGGGAAACGAAACATCACAGACTCAATACACGATTTATTCCGACTCCAACTCAAGCGATTATATGAGTGAATCGAGATATTCAATTTCGGCAGGACCGGTGGCATATAAGCTGTCATCACAGTCGGGATTTGTTTCCGATATGAAAGCCCTATATTCTGTTGTAAACGGTAAAATAGAAGCGGTAGAGGGGGGAAGAATAAAGATAGGGGATAAGATTTATAAGACAGACGATAATGTTTTTATTGTGAATATAAGTAATATAAGCGATTATCAGGTAATGTCGGTTAATGAACTGTCGAATAACATGAAGAATGCGTATGCAACGCTTTATGTGGATAAAAAATCTTCCGAAGAAAGTACGGTAAGAGTTATAACAGTTAAATATTAAAGCCATAAAATGCGGATAGATTGAAATGAGAATCTGTCCGCATTTTGATTTTTTGACTGCCGAAAATTTAATAGGAAGAAGGAAACGCTTATGACAGAAAATAATATTCAGTGAGCATTAAATTATAAAACTCAATATTATACTATTTTTCGGTGGCAGAAAGTGGTTGTTTACTGCGATACTCGCTTGGCGTGCAATTCATTTTTAATCTGAACAGTTTTGAAAAATATCGCTGATCATGTATGCCTACGCATAGTGCAATTTCAGAAATTGTAAGAGTTGTACTTTTAAGGAGGGTACAAGCTTTTTCTATACGATATTTTATAATCATATTTTGAGGTGTTATACCGGTTTCTGATTTAAACAGTCTTGAAAAATATTCCGTAGATAGATTCAGTGTTTTTGCAAGTGAGTGTATGCTGATGTTGCTGTCGTAGTGAAAACGAATATAGTTTTCTGCTTCTCTTATATAAAGATTATCGGATAGATAAGTAATTTCATGCGTGTCGGTGCTGTGGATGTCCCAAGGTACAATGTCGGTAAATTGGTCGGATGAACTGTTATATAGAGAGGCAAAGAAATCGTATAGCTTTGCTATGGTTTTCATTTTGCCGTATGTGTTATTCACCTCCGCATCCTCAATAATTTTATCAATAATTCTTTCTGTTTCTTTGGGATGTGGGCAATTGTAAATAGGGTATTCACGGGTAAGTCCGAGGTTTTTTAAATAAAATTCCACCTGTGTGCCGTATACTCCCACCCACAGATTACTCCATAAGCTTTCTTCTGTTGTGGTATAATATATTTTTTCCCCCGGAAACATACAAAGAAGCTGACCGGAGGACAGAGTATAATGATTACCACGAACAGAAAGTATTGCATCACCTTCTTTTATGTAAACCAACAAAAAGTGATCGCGGATCTGAGGACCGTAGCTGTGGTTTTTTGTTAGTATTCTTTTTCCGCAATAATACAAATTTAAGTCGGTAGGCACTGTATAACAAAATCGCTTTTCTATATAATCCATATTCGATTCTTCCTTTGTTGTTTTTATAATTACATAATATCACACAATGTCAAATTTGTCAACAATATAGTCAAATGTATATATTGTAACAGTAAATAATTGATGATATAATTATTAAAAATATATATGAAGATGTGAGGAGATTATGGAAAATAATAATTCGTATTGCTGGAAAAAACGGGGAGACAGAACAGGACTTATCAGAAATGCCCTGTTAAAATCAATGGGATATACCGATGCAGATATAGAAAAGCCGATTATCGGAATAATTAACACATGGGCGGAAACAAATCCCGGACATATACATTTTAGACAATTATCCGATGCGGTAAAACGTGGGGTATGGGCAGCAGGAGGTTTTCCTCTTGAAGTAAACACCATGTCAATATGCGAGGTGTTCTTTGATATTTCAAGCCTGATTTATCGAAATCTTTTGTCAATCACAACAGAGGAGCTTATAGAGCGTCATCCGTTTGACGGAGTTGTGCTTATCGGTGGTTGTGACAAGAACATTCCGGCTCAATTAATGGCGGCTGTTTCGGCAAATAAGCCTACAATATATTTGCCGGGAGGAGCAATGCTGCCGGGGAGCTACAAAGGAAAGACACTTGCCTGCGGAACGGATAGTTTTTACTTATATAATGACTATACTTCCGGGAAAATTACATTGGATGAAATGACAAAGCATGAAGGCTGTCTTTACGGAAGCGCAGGAGCCTGTCCGATTATGGGAACGGCAAACACTTGCCAGACAGTAACCGAGGCTTTGGGTATTGCACTGCCAAATTCAGCGTCATGTCTCGGCGTTTCTGCGGAAAAAATGCGTATAAGTGAGGAAACAGGCCGCAAAGCGGTTGAGCTTGTAAAAAAAGATATTAAATGTCTTGATATTATCAACAAAAAATCAATCGAAAATGCTATTCGTGTACTGATGGCAACAGGCGGTTCAACAAATTTGATTATTCACTTAATTGCAATAGCAAGACGTGCAAATATTGATTTACGTCTGGATGACTTTGAGATAATAAGCAAGGAAACTCCCGTGCTTGTCAATGTTAAGCCTCACGGTACGGAAAATGTAGGTGTGGGCTTTCATAATGCCGGCGGCGTTGCTTCGTTGATGAAAGAAATGGAGGTAATGCTAAACGGCGACTGTCTTACCGTCAGCGGAAAAACAGTTTCTGAAAATCTAAAAGATATTGATTTACCGTATGATAAAAACGTAATAAGACCGCTTGATAATCCGATTGAGGATAAGGGTGGAATTGCGGTTCTGTACGGAAATCTTGCGCCAAACGGTGCCGTAATAAAGCGCAGTGCCGCAAGCGAGCATTTACTGAATCACCGCGGTAAAGCTAAAGTTTTTGAGGATTTAACCGAATGTCAGAAATATCTGCTTGATGAAAACTCGGATATGACACCCAATACCGTGATTGTCCTCCGAGGCTATGGACCTAAAGGAGCACCCGGTATGCCTGAAAACGGTAATTTTATGCCTTTGCCTCCAAAGCTGAATAAGATGGGTATAAACGACTTTGTACGTATTACGGACGCAAGAATGTCGGGCGGCTGTTTCGGAACACAAGTGCTTCATGTAGCTCCGGAAAGTGCGGTGGGCGGACCTTTGGCGGCTGTTCGTGACGGTGATATTATTCATATCGATGTGGATAATAACCTGATTGAGGTTGAAATTTCCGATAATGAAATGAAAGAAAGATTAAAAAATTTTAAACCGAAACAACACCCCGATATAAAACGTGGATTTGTACGCAATTTTATAGACAACGTTACACAGGCAGACGAAGGCTGCGACCTTACATATATGCAATATAAAGAATAAAGGAGAACAATTATGAATAACTCAACGAAAATTAAGGGAATATGTCCGATTATTGCCGCACCCTTTACCGAAAGCGGAGAAGTGGATTATAAAAGTCTTGATAACCTTGTCAGACACTTGATAAAAGGAGGCTGTCACGCCGTCACGCTTTTCGGCATTGCCGGAGAGTATTACAAGTTGACAGACGAAGAACGTGAAAAAATGGCGAAGGTAACAATTGAAGCTGCAAAAGAGGCAGGAGGAAAGACAATAATTTCAGTTACCGATCATTCAACGGAGGTTGCTGTAAAGCGTGCTGTGTATTTTGAGAAACTCGGAGCTGATTGTCTTATGCTGCTGCCCCCGTTCTTTCTGAAGCCCGGTGCAAAATATTTATATGAGCATATGAAGGCTATAGCAAATACAGTAAAAATTCCGATAATGGCTCAGTATGCCCCTGAACAGACAGGCGTTGCAATTGCCCCCGAAACATTTTGCAAGCTTGAAAAAGAATGTCCGAATATGATATATTACAAAATCGAATGTAAACCGGCAGGCCCGTATGTGACAAATTTGATGAAGCTGACAAACGGAGCAATGAAAATTTTTGTCGGCAATGCGGGTTTTCAACTGATTGAATGTATGGATCGAGGAGCAATAGGTGCAATGCCGGGCTGCTCTATGTATGATGTATATTTGGATATATACAATAATTATGTGAACGGAAACAGAGAAAAAGCAGTGCAGCTGCATAACAAACTGCTTCCGATGTTAAACCATATCAGACAGAATGTAGAGCAGATTATTTCATTTGAGAAGCGTATATTAAAGCGCAGGGGAATTATTTCTTCCGATTACTGCAGAAAGCCTTCCTATGATACAGATGAATATTTTGACAGACTGTTTGATGAATTTTACAAGGAAATGGCGGAGAATTATGACTGGTAAAAATAACAGAGTTGCTTTTATAACCGGCGGAGGTACGGGAATTGGTCAGGGAATTGCTATAGAGCTTGCAAAGGCAGGATATGATGTGGCTTTTTCGTACTGCGGAAGTGTAGACGGAGCAAAAAAAACTGTAGCCGAAATAGAAAAACATAACTGCAAAGTTTTGGCAGTAAAGGCAGATGTGAGTAAAACAGAGGACATACACAGAATGTTTGATACGGTTATGGCGGAGTTTTCAAGGATTGATTTGTTTGTAAATAATGCCGGAATAACAGAAAAATCGGATTTTTTGCATACCACACCCGAAATGTTTGACAGAATATGCAGCGTGGATTACAGAGGAGCATTTTTTTGTATTCAGAATGCTGCAAGGGTTATGGCTGAAAATGATATTAAAGGCAGTATTGTTTTAATATCTTCAAATAATGCCGTTGCGCATTTCGCCGATGTTTCTGTATATGCTTCGGCAAAGGCAGCGGCAGGTAAAATGGCAGAACACGCAGCGATAGAACTGGCAAAATACGGAATACGAGTGAACACAATTGAGCCCGGATGGACAGATACCGGCGCTGAAAGGTTGGATAAAAAGAGGAAACATATTATAAAATTCCGCTGAAAAAATGGGCAACTGTAGAGGAAATCGGGCAAACTGTGATTTTTCTTGCATCTGACGCCGCAGCTTCCATTACCGGTACTTCAATACTGATTGATAACGGTGCTTGCCTTGTTTCGGATAAGCGTGAAAGATACGGATATTGAACAGTATCGGTACATATGGAAACAAACTATAATTACAGGCGGAAAAGAACAAATAAAAAATTCTACGGCAAAACTGTAATTCGGCTATGCGATAAAAAAATAATATGCGTTTACGATGAAAAGGTTAATGCAGCACCCACTGTAGGTGTTATAAAAATATATGAATATAATCAATAAAATTAAAGCACGGAAAGTATAAGTGGTGAAAAAAATGAATTACGAAGCTTTTTTTGAAAATAAACAACTTGAAATAAATACTTGTAGTATTTACCCTGTTCCTTATAATGAAACTAAAGAACAGGAATTTATCAGCTTTATCATAAAGAACGGCGGAAAATTAGTTATATCATCAAAAGAAAAAATCAACAGCGTGGTTATAAGACCGAAATCCTTGAATTTAAAATATACATATGACGAAAAAAACATTGTTATTGATATAGAAAGGCCTTGTAATTTCTCGGTTGAGATAAACGAAAAGCTGACAAATAATTTGTTGGTATTTGCCGGCCCTGAAAGAGAATATACTGATAATTATAAAAATGTAATAAGGTTTGAAGCCGGAAAGCATGAAATAGGCAAGTTAAAGATAACAGAAGATGATACCGCAGTATATTTTGACGAGGGAGCATATGCAGACGGCAAAATAGAAATTAATAATTGTAAAAATGTGGGAATATTCGGATGCGGAATTATTTCCGAAAAAAATTATAAAGAGCTGCCTATGAGAATTTGTGTTGATGTATTGGCAAGCGAAAATGTTGTAATCCAAGATATAACGATTTGTGACAGCTTGTTTTGGTGTCTCAGAATGGTATCATGTAAAAATTTGGTTATTGACAACGTAAAGGTAATAGGAGGAAGAGGAAATAATGACGCTTTTGATGTTTGCTTATCTAAAGATGTAACGGTTAAGAATTGTTTCACAAGAACATGGGACGATTCACTGGTTGTAAAGGCATTTGACGAGCATGACAAAACAAGTCAGCATTTTGTGTTTGAAGGTTCGGATACAGATATGACTGCTGTTTTTGAAAAGTTATATAATGTGGAAAATGTTCACTTTTCAAATTGTGTTTTGTGGAATGATTTTGCACGTCCGATAGAAATAGGTGTATCACTTAGAACCGATTTTGTACACAATATCAAATACGAGAATATAGATATTATTCATTCAACTACCGGATACCCTTTGATAGGAGCACATCACGGGGACAGAGCTGAGATTTATGACGTAGTGTTTGATAACATAAGAATAGAGGATGCTCCGGGAGCTCAACTGTTCGATTTTAGAATCACCGACTCCGAATGGAATTTAGATGAGAAAAAAGGTTGTATGCATGATTTCTGTTTCAAGAATATACAGCTTATCGATAACCCAAAATATATTCCCGGGAAGTCGAGATTGGAAGGTTATGACAATAACCATAAAATAAGTAATTTTACCTTTGAAAATATTATTCTGTGCGGAAAAGCTGCAAAAAATTTGGAAGAACTAAATATAATGTGTTTTGATTATGTAGAGAATGTATTGATCAAAGCAGATGAAACTCTCCCTGAATTGAATATGGTTGACTCGAAGATTATAGCAGATATTCCGCAAAAACCGGACAAAGACGGAAAATATCGCTTTACGGCAGAAATAAAACTTAAAAATTTATCGGACAACTTTGTAAAAGCAAAAGTATGGCTTTCCGTTTCTCCGGTTAATGTTTATAAAGATTTGGCGATATTTGAGTATTCACTGAATGGTAAAGAAGAATGCGAATATTTACAAAAGCTTGAACTTCCTGCAGGAAGATATGTTATACGGGTTCAATCGGATAACGTAAATATAAAATCAGATTGGAAATTGCTCACCTTTGACTGGAATATAACAAAAGAAAATAACGGTGTCAAATATGATTTTATAAATTATTATGACATGAAAATGCCGTATGTATCATTATCATACACTGATAATGCACTTGTAGTGGAATCACCTGTTTTAAAAACCGACGGACTGACGGTTTATACGGCTATGCCTGTCGCTGTTCAAGAAAAAGAAATACTTTTTACCGTTGAGGAAACAGATTTCGGCGAGGCTATGGCAGTGGAAGCAGGAAAGAACGGAGTACCGGTTATTGCTCCGCAAATACGTTGCCCTGCAGAAATTACATATGTTTTTCATAATGAACCAAAGGTAAAGAAAATTGTGAAAAATGAAATCCCATCCGGGAAAGAAAAAGTTGTAATACCTTTTGAACAGCTTGGCGTAGAATCAAATGAATTTTTACTTGAAATAGAGGCGAATACATCCGAAACAAAGAATTTGCGCTATCCATATACGCTGTTTCACTCGGTAATGCCGGAAAAAATATCACATATGTTCTGCAAAATTATTAAGTCGGATATGCGTCTGATTTTAAAATAAAAACAACAAAACAAGTTTGCAGTTGTCATATTGTTTAAAAATGTCACTTGATTTTACGATATTAAAATGATATAATAAGTAATAAGAATAAAAATAAAGTGACAGACAGTTGTATTTGAGTTGTTGTCTGATAATTATATATTAATAATTGCCGAACAATTATGAAATGCAGCATCATGGCGGATTACAAGCGTTTCATAATTGTTTGGGTGCAAGGTTTTTGTACATTTTTTGAAAAAAATCTTGCACTTTTGTGTTGGGTGTCGTCTCCCGTCCTCAAACACAAACAGTCGGTCAATCAATGTTGCGAACCTAAAAACAGTTTTGCAAAACCATTTGTTCGGAAGACTTTATATTAAATTTGAAAGAAGTGTTGCTTTTTGTACAATATTATTATTGTTGATGATGAAATATCTACCCATGAGCTGATGAAAGACTATATCGAAACGGTAATCGGAGGGTTTAATGTAACCGGATGTTTAAAAAACGGCGCGGAAGCAATAGATTTTCTAAAATCAAATTATGTGGATATTGTTATTACGGATATAAAAATGCCAAAGGTATCGGGTTTGGAGCTTGCAAAGTTTATTTATGAAAATATGCCGCACATAAAGGTTATAATAGTAAGCGGATACGGTGAATTTGAATACGCAAGACAGGCCATGGCATACAACGTATCGAATTATCTTTTAAAAGCGATTGATATGCGTGAATTGACGGAGGTGCTTAAAAAACTTTCAAGAGAAATAGACGAGGACAAAAGAAGCAACGCAGATGTTGATAACACGGTTCAAAGAGAAGTTTTTTGCACAGATATTATTGCAGGTGCGCTTGAACGCAACGAAATAGCGGAAGAATACGAAAAATGTAATATACCTTATGAGTTGAATAATGTAAAGATAGCGGTATTTAAATGCAATATGACCAATTATATGAAGCAGATGAATGAGCGCTGGAATTATGATGCGGAGTATTTTTATGACGCAATAAAAGGAGTTTTGCAAAGCGTTATCAATGAATACAGCAGGGGTATTGTTATTGAAATAAGCAAGCAGAGCCAAAGCCTTATTATTGCGGTTATGACCGATTGTGCGATATTCGGAATAGAAAAGAAATTTGAAGAAGGACTTAAGGACATAATGGGATTAAATTGTGAAATATCCATGATAATGGATTTTTGCGGACTGTATGAGATAGGCGACGGAGTTGAGGTGTTTGATAAAAATGAGTTGTATAAAATAATGATTTCATATATAAAAATGTACGGTACAAAGCGGGCAAAGCGTGTTACAGAACACGTTATGAAGCTTATGAACAACGAAAATCCTCAGGGTAAAAAGCTTAATGTTATCGATAAAAACGGTGAAGTATCCGATGAGGCTATATATACGGAAATAGGCGGCAGGCAGCAAAAGGAGGAAATAATCAAAAATGCAAAAAAATATATAGATGAAAACTATATGAATGATATATCTTATACCGATGTGGCTGATGCTTTGTACTTTAACGGAGTATATTTTTCGAGATTTTTTAAACAGCAGACAGGAATGACAATAGGGGAATATCTTCTTGAGATAAGAATGCAAAAGGCAATT
>JAXEIW010000042.1:0-62019 GCA_034101885.1 Clostridia bacterium
ATCAAAAATATATTTTTTATCCCGTCAGGTATGATAACCCTGTCGTTTTGTTAAACGGCAGGGCTTTATCCATTAATAAATAATGCTCACTGAATAAATGCGATTTTCAATCGCATTTAGAAAAATTATGACTATTGTCAAAATTTTCGTGTAAAATCAAAGATTTTACACAGTTCGCATTGATAAAGTCTGTTGAATTAAATATTTTGGTAGCAAAATATTTATTCATGGTGCAAGGATTTTTTGCAAAAATGCACAAAATCCTTGTACCAAAACAATGCTGAAACGCTTGTAAGCCGCTGTGCGGCTGCGTTTCATAATTGTTCATCAGTCTTTATTATAGCAAATGCCCCTTGTATTTACAACATCTGCACCGCCTTAATTTCTGCTCTTTTGTGACATTTTAAAAGCATAATTATGATACGGCTGTTGCCCTATCATAATTATGCCGAAACAACGTATTACTTTTTTAATATGGAAAATACTTTACTTCAGAGTTCGATTTTACCAAACACTTATGTCCGGTATAGCAGCATCAAAACAAATTTTCTTAGATAAATTCTGCCGAAATAAATATTTTGGGAACAAAATATTTATTCATGGTTCAATTTTTTTTTCAAAAACGCACAAAACCCTTGCACCCAAACAATTCTGAAACGCTTGTAAGCCGCTATGCGTCTGCGTTTCATAATTGTTCGGCAGTCATTAAATAAATCCGATATTCTGCACACTAACCGTAGCTTTCAGGGTGGTAATAAGCTGGCACAAGCCCACGGAAAATACACAATAGGAACTATTTTGCGTCTGACTGAAGGCAGTCTTGCTCCGGTTTCTTGCCTTGACCAAGAACCGATTCAGTGCGAATGCAGCAATGTCTGCGCAACACTTCCAATTCGGCAAGGGCTGAATAAGGTAATAAATGATCATCTTGATAATATAACATTGCAAGATATATTAGATCAGCAAAAAGAACTCTATTACAACGATTATATGATTTAATGTGTAAACAGACATAGGACATAAAAACCCCTGTCTGTATGCCTATCCATATACTCCAATGTTTGCGATAAGGTTTTTGATTGCTTTCTCATGGCTTTTGTGGCATACACCTCTTGTAATATCTCATATGCTCGGTCTGTTAGCGGCATAGTACGATAACAGGTTTGTGTCTTTGGTTTTCCTACTCTCCAACAACCTATGCTATGTCTATAAATTAACGTCTTATTTACGGTTAATGTGCGATTATCCCAATCTATATCGTCCCATGTTTATCCAACCATTTCGCCTGTACGCAAACCCGTTTCAAGCATTAGAGAGTATTGGTGATAGTTATGTGACCGCTTCGTCACTTCAAATAACTTCTTTTAAAGCCTCTCCCAGACGTTTTATTCCTTCCTCAAGCTTTTCCGGTGTTGCCGAGGAATAATTAAGTCTGAACATATTTGAAGGTGCTTTCATATCTATCGCAAAATTTGAACCGGGTACAATTGCCACCTTCTTCTCCAATGCCTTATTAACTAACGGCGTTATATCTGTTATACCGGGACATTCGCACCAAATGAATATACCGCCGTCGGGAACAGTCCATTTTACTTTATTTTCCGGGAAATATTTTTCCATACTTTCAAGCATTACCGAACATTTCTTTCCGTAAAGCTTTCTGTTTCTTTCGATATACTCATCAATATTATATTTTTTCATAAATTCAACACACATAAGCTGCGTCAAAACAGGGGTATGTACATCGTTTACCTGCTTTAATATCTCAATTTTTTCCAAGATTTCAGGTGCACCGACCAAATATCCCAAACGCATACCCGGTGACAAAATTTTTGAAAAAGATCCTACATATACAACTCTGCCCTCTGTATCGAGAGATTTAATTGTTGGAACATCCTTGCCGTTAAATCTTAAATCTCCGTAAGGATTATCCTCTAACACCAACACATCATATTTATTTGCAAGCTCGATAAGCTTTTTTCTTTTTTCAAGCGACATTGTAACACCGGTAGGATTCTGGAATGTCGGAATTGTATAAATCATTTTTACATTTTCATTATCTTTTAAAGCCGTTTCAAGCTCCTCCATATTCATTCCGTCATTCTCAACCTTAACTCCCACCAGCTCACACTCGTAGGTTCTGAAGGCATTAAGACTTCCTATAAAGCTCGGACTCTCAACTATTATTTTGTCACCTTTATTAATTAGTGCTTTGGCGGTAAGGTCTATTCCCTGGTTAGCTCCCGTCATTATCAAAATCCGGTCGCTGTCCTTTATTGAATTAACTTTCTTTGCTCTTGACGCAGCGCACTCACGCATTGCCGGCACACCGTCCGTTGTTCCGTATTGAAGCGCCCCGGCCGGATTTTTTTCAAGTATATCTTTTGCAATTTCGGCAAGCTCTTTTCCGGGAAATAACTCCGAAGCGGGATTTCCTCCTGCCAATGATATAATTGACGGATCTGCCATACGTTTAAACATCTCTCGTATTGCAGAGCCTTTCATCGGTTTAACTCTATCCGAGTAAAATTTTTCGTAATTCATAATAATCCTCCATTTTGCAGCAGTTCTGATCAAAACACAAATTTCAAAAAAGCCGCATAATTTATATTTTATTTAATCTTTGCCCAAGAATCCTTAAGGGCAACAGTTCTGTTTATAATAATACTATCCTCCGTGCTGTCCTTATCAACGCAAAAATAACCCATTCTCAAAAACTGAAAGGTATCGCCCGGCTTTACATCTGCTAAATTCTTTTCAAGCTTACAGTTATCAAGAACCTCCATAGAATTGGGATTGAGATTTTCGATAAAGCTTCCTACCTTGCTTTCATCGGACGGATTTTCAACGTTAAACAGTCTGTCATAGAGTCTGACCTGTGCATTTATGGCGTGAGCGGCGCTTACCCAATGAATGGTACCCTTTACCTTTCTGCCGTCGGGCGACTGTCCTCCCCTTGTTTCGGGATCATAAGTACAATGTACCTCGGTAACCTTTCCGTTTTCATCCTTCACGCAGGAAACCGCAGTAACATAATAAGCGCTCTTCAAACGAACTTCTTTACCCGGTGCAAGTCTGAAATATTTTTTCGGTGCGTCCTCCATGAAATCGTCCTCTTCGATATAAAGAACCTTTGAAAATTCAACCTTTCTTGTACCTGCTTCGGGATTTTCCGGATTTACTTCAACCTCTATTTCTTCAATCTTATCCTCAGGATAATTGTCTATTATTAATTTTATCGGTCGAAGAACTGCCATCGCCCTCGGTGCTTTTTTATTTAAATCCTCTCTGACACAATGCTCCAAAAGGCTGAACTCAATAACGCTGTTTGCTTTTGCAACGCCTATACGTTCGCAAAAATCCTTTATTGCATCGGCTGTATATCCTCTTCTTCTCATGCCGCATAGCGTACCCATTCTCGGATCGTCCCAACCGGAAACTATTCCGTCATTTACAAGCTTCAAGCACTTTCTCTTGCTTGTCAGCGTATAGTTGAGATTCATTCTTGCAAACTCAATCTGACGTGACGGTTCTTCAAAATCCAGCTCCTTTAAAAACCAATCATAAAGCGGTCTGTGATCCTCAAATTCGAGCGAACACAGCGAATGTGTCACTCCTTCCAAGGTATCGGAAATAGGATGTGCAAAATCATACATCGGATATACGCACCATTTGTCACCCGTTCTGTGGTGTGAGGCATGGAGTATTCTGTATATTACGGGATCTCTCATATTAAGATTGGGCGATGACATATCGATTTTTGCTCTTAAAACCTTTTCACCGTTCTCAAATTCACCCTTTGTCATTCTTTCGAACAAATCGAGATTTTCCTCAATACTTCTGTTCTTATAAGGGCTTTCCTTTCCCGGCTCCTTCAAGGTGCCTCTGTACTCTCGTATTTCATCGGCAGACAAATCGTCCACAAACGCTTTTCCCTTTTTTATAAGCTTAACGGCACAATTATATATCTCGTCAAAATAATCGGAGGCATACAACACCTTATTCCATTGGAATCCGAGCCACTTTATATCCTCCATAATAGCGTCAACATACTCAACATCTTCCTTTGTAGGATTGGTGTCATCCAATCTCAAATTACAGATTCCGTTATATTTCTGAGCAGTTCCGAAATTAATGCAAATTGCCTTTGCGTGACCTATATGAAGATAACCGTTGGGTTCGGGAGGAAATCTCGTCTGAACTCTGTTGTATACTCCGTTCTCCAGGTCTTTATTAATTGCGTCGTGTATAAAATTCGTGCTTACAAATTCAGTATTATCAGCCATTGACTATTCCTCCTTCAATTTATCTATTGCCAAATCAAATCTTGTCATAACTTCTTCACGTCCCAACACCTGCAATATCTGATATAAATCAGGTGTGTTTCTTCTTCCCGTTGCAGCCACTCTTATTACAGAGCTCACATCACCCACATGTCCTTTGAACTGTTCCGGATTTTTCTTATAAATTTTAGGTGCTTTCGCATATCCCAACGCTTCAGACATATCTCTGACCCTCGGAAACCAATCATCGGCAATATCATCGTGATTATATACCTTTTTATATTCCTCAAGAATTTGTATCATATCAAGCTTTGAAAGATTTTCGGGGAATTCATATTCAGTAGGTCTTTCAAAGAAATACTTTGTATACTGAGGAGTATCCTCCCATTTTGTAATATCCTTTCTCGGCTTTTCATTTCCGCGCTCTATTGCAAAAATACTCTTTGAATATTCCTCGTCCCTTATAAGCGTTTTATAAAAATCATCGTTATATTCCTTTGCCCAAGCCAAAACCTGTTCATATACCTCTTCCGTTGTAAGCTTTGATATATATGTCTTGCTTATATCGGTTAATTTTACAAGGTCAAACAATGCCCCCGCCTTACTCATATGAGAAAACTCAAATTTAAAGTCCTCCATAGGAGCATCGGGATTTTCGCTTCGCCATTGCTCATAGTTGGAATTTGCAATTGTAAACAAATATTCAAGAACCGCTTTATACGGATAACCCACCTCATGATAAAAGCTTACCGCAGCTTCCGGATCCTTTCTCTTTGACAACTTTCTTTTTCCCTTTGTTACTTCGTCCTCTTTCATAATAGGAGAAATGTGCGCATATTTCGGTGCTTCAAATCCAAGAACTTCAAAAAGCTGTAAATGTATTGGTATTGATGAAATCCACTCATCACCTCTGATAACATAGGTTGTGCCCATCAAATGGTCATCAATTGCGTGGGCAAAATGGTATGTGGGTATTCCATCCGTTTTCAAAAGCACGACATCGAGAACATTTTCCGGCATTTCAATTCTGCCCTTTATTCCGTCATCAAACGCTATTCTTTTATTTTCATCTCCGGGAGATTTTAACCTTACCACATACGGCATACCGTTTTTTATATTTTCCTCAATCTGCTCATAGGTTAAATCTCGGCATTTTGCATATTTTCCGTAATATCCGGGATTTTCTTTGTTTTTTTCCTGTTCCTCACGAACCTCATTCAATTCCTCCGCACTGCAGAAGCATGGATATGCAAGTCCCTTTTCCACAAGCTCCTTACAGTATGTTCTGTAAATTTCAGCTCTTTGACTTTGAATGTACGGAGCATAATCACCTACCGATTCCGTTTCCGAAATCATACCCTCGTCAATTTTTATGCCAAAATCACGAATACCCTTTACAATACCCGTAACACCGTTTTCTACCTCACGTTTTTTGTCGGTATCTTCTATTCTTAAATAAAATACTCCGTCTGTTGTGTGTGCAGCTCTTTCCGATACAAAGGCAGCAAATAATCCTCCTATATGCAAAAATCCCGTGGGGCTCGGAGCAAATCTTGTTACCTGCGCTCCCTCCGGCAGATTACGTTTCTTATATTTGTTTTCATAGTCCATATAGGTATTGTTTATATCCGGAAACAAAAGCTCCGCTAATTTTTTATTATCCATACTTTTTTATTTTATCTCCTTTCGTATAATCGGTACAATAATTTTCCCATTATTTATTTTTGTATGTATATACAAATACAGCATTATATTACTATATTATACCTTTTAAAGCGAATAATATCAACTGTTTTTTTTAAAAAAGTTCTAAATATACAAGTTTTTTTTTAATGTTTTTCTCTTTTTCGGTATTTTTTTTATATATTCAAACCGAAATACACATAAGATTCAAAAAAAGACTCAAGTTCCAAGGAGTTGAGTCTTTTTTGATATGCATTTTACATATTATGTTCATCTTTTTTGCTGCATTCGGAACAGCATCCCGGACAGCTATGAGTATCTTCAAATTCTATTCCGTTTTTCTCACAGTAATCGGCAATTGCGGCGTGAATAGCCTCCTCCGCAAGAACGGAGCAATGTATTTTTTCCGGGGGCAAACCGTCGAGAGCCTCCATAACCGCTTTGTTTGTAAGCTCAAGCGCCTCATGAATTGTCTTTCCCTTTACCATTTCGGTAGCCATAGAGCTGGTGGCAATAGCCGCACCGCAGCCGAAAGTTTTAAACTTTACGTCCTTAATAATATCGCCCTCAATATCCATGTATATTTTCATAATATCTCCGCATTTTGCGTTTCCTACCTGTCCAACCGCATTGGCATTTTCTATTTCTCCGACATTTCTCGGATTTGAGAAATGATCCATTACCTTTTCACTATACATAAAAATCTTCCTTTCCATTTTGCAATATTACAAAAATTCATATTTTCCTAAGCATTGTTTTCCGTATTATCCGAAATTTATTTTTGAGCCTTTAACACTTCTTCATAAAGAGGCGACATCATTCTCAATCTTTCAACTATGGGCGGCAAAACCTCCAACACATAATCTATATCCTCATCGGTGGTATCATCTCCCACACTCAGTCTTAATGAACCGTGAGCAATTTCATGAGGTAATCCTATCGCAAGCAAAACATGAGAAGGATCGAGAGAGCCCGATGCGCAGGCACTGCCGCTTGACGCCGCAACGCCCTTCATATCAAGCATCATCAATATAGATTCACCCTCAATATATTTAAAGGAAAAGTTTACATTATTGCAAAGTCTGTCCTTCCCGACAGGTCCGTTTAATTTTGCATAAGGTATTTTTTCCGATATACCTTTAATAAGCTTATCTCGTTTTCTTTCCATTTCCGCAATATTTTTCTCGAGGTCGGCTGTAGTCAATTCAATAGCCTTTGCAAGTCCCGCAATTCCTGCAACATTTTCGGTTGCTGCTCTCTTTCCTCTTTCCTGACCGCCGCCGTGAATAAGATTTGAAATTCTTATTCCGTTTTTGATATAGAGCACACCGACGCCTTTCGGACCGTGGAATTTATGAGCCGACAACGAAAGCATATCAACTCCCATATCCTCAACATTAATAGGCATATGACCGATTGCCTGAACCGCGTCTGTATGAAATATTATATTATGAGCCTTTGCAATCTTTGAAATCTCTTTTATCGGCTGAATTGAACCGATTTCATTGTTTGCGGTCATAACAGATATTAATATCGTTTTGTCGGTAATTGCATTTTCCACATCTTCCGGATTTACTATTCCGTTTTCATCAACCGGCAGATAAGTAACATCAAATCCATGCTTTTCCATAAACTCACAAGCACCCAAAATAGCATGATGTTCTATCGAGCTTGTTATGATATGATTGCCCTTGTTTTTGTATGCATCGGCAATTCCCTTTATTGCCCAGTTGTCCGCTTCGCATCCCGAACCTGTAAAATATATTTCATTTACCTTTGCTCCGATAGCGTCCGCTACCGTTTTACGAAATCCGTAAACCGCCTTTTCCGTTATTCTGCCAACCTCATAAAATTTTGAAGAAGGATTTCCGAAATAATCCGTATAATACGGAAGCATTGCGTCCAAAACTTCTTTTTTCATATAAGTTGTGGCATTATTATCTAAGTAAACCGATCTATTCATAAAAATCAACTCCTATCATTTGAATAGACATTCAATGTAAAATTATAACATTTGAACATCTATTCATATATTCTACAACATTGTCCTCACTTTGTCAATATATTATACCAATAATCTGTAAAATATATTAAAAAAAGCTATACTTTTTTTATTTTTTAGTATATAATAGTATATGTAATATATAAATCAAATTTACAAAAATATTTTTTTGTGTTTATACTTGGATTGAAACCGAGAAAAATACAAATTCAAGGTGGATGATTTTAATGAAAACAGCTGTTATAATCTGTGAATACAATCCCTTTCACAACGGGCATAAATTTCAAATTGATGAAGTAAAAAAAGAATATAATGCCGTAATATGCATTATGAGCGGTTCCTTTGTTCAGAGAGGCGATATTGCCATATACGATAAATGGACACGAGCCGAAGCCGCTTTGTTAAACGGTGCGGATTTGGTTATTGAGCTGCCGGTATGCTATGCTCTTAATACCGCCGAAAGATTTGCATACGGCGGCGTATTTCTTGCGAACAGCCTCGGCATTGCGGACGCTTTATATTTCGGTTCGGAATCGGGAGATATTGAACGTATGAAGGCAGCTGTTGATTTGTTGACCAACGAACCGGAAAATATATCAAACGACATAAAAAATCTTGTTTCAAGCGGCATGACATATGCAAAGGCAAGAGAAATATCTTTCAGCAAGCTTATTCCCTCCTCTTTGCTCAGCGAACCAAACAATATTTTGGGATTGGAATATATAAAAGCATTGAAACAGCTTAAAAGCACTATTCAGCCGAAAACCATAAAAAGGGTAAGCTCACACTACCACGAAACCGAACCAACCTCAAACAGCACTTCGGCTACCGCAATAAGAAAAATCATAAAAAATAATATTAATTATTCCGTATATGTACCCGAATCCGCAAACAAGCTTTATGAAAATGCTTCCATCGCCGATATTGAAAAGTTAAATACCTTGCTTGTATATTTAATACGGACAAAATCATCAAAGGAAATATCCGAAATAAACGAGGTATGCGAAGGACTCGAAAACAGAATTATTTCCTCTGTAAAATATGCAGATACCTTCACGGGAATATGTGACTATGTAAAGTCAAAAAGATATACACTTTCGAAAATACGCAGAATAATGATGTCTTTGATTTTAAATATTGACAAGTCTTTTTCCTTTACAAACCCTCAATATGTTCGTATTCTCGGAATGAACGAAACAGGAATAAATCTTCTGTCCGAAATAAAAAAGCATTCTCCCCTTCCCATAATTACAAAAGCAGCAGACTTTAAAGGTAAATTTGAACAGTTGGAAAAAGACATACTTTCTACCGATATACATTCATTATGTACCGACGGAGAACACACAATAGGGCTTGACTACTTGAAATCTCCGATTATATTGAAATAATTTAATTTAAATCAATAAATAATAAAGGCTTTACTTTTAAAAAATGTGCTACATTTTTCTGTAAAGCCTTTTTGCTTTATATATACTTGTTTTTATAAAATTATATTTCTTTTTGTATTCTGCTTAAATTTTCAAATGCTTTCGACGCTTTTTCATCGCTGATTTCTTCCGAAATTATAGGTATATCGATTTTATATTCTTTAAGCTTTTTAAATATAAGCTTATAATTTAATATGCCTTCTCCCGGTATCACATTTTTCACCGTATTGTTTTCAACAATAAAATCTTTTGCGTGAATAACGATAATCTTATCCGCAAAAAGTTCGAAAGCATTCTCTATTATTTTATCTTGATTTTGATAATTTCCGATATTTATGTAATTTACCGGATCAAAAATAACTTTAACATTTTCGGAATTTAAATCCCTAATGAGTTTTGCCATTTTTGCCGGAGTATTTATGACAAAGCAATGAACGCCTTCAATTCCGATATTAACATTATATCTTTCAGCTTCACATACAAGCTCGCCTAAATTTTTCAAAAGATGCGTATACGCTTCTTGCGTATTGTTAAGCTTGTCCGACATAACATCGCCGTAAAATCCTGTTTCCGTTCCTACCGCATAAGGTTTTAGTATACTTGCATATTTTATTTTTTCTTTAAATTTTTCAATATCTTTTTTTAATTCTTCGGAATTTGACGATGACGGATTGATGTAGCTTCCGAGTATGGCAATTTTCATGCCGTCCAATTCTTTTTTCAAGTTTTTGGCGTATTCCTCCGTAAATTTTCCGAATTCAAAGCCTTCTACACTTTTTTCCAACACCAGCTGCAAATAATGTATATCTTCATCAAAACATTTTTTACAAATATTGCTTAACCCTTTCGCCGCAACATCATGCGCTCGTATTCCTTTTTTCATAATTATTACCATTAACTCCTTCCACAAAACCGGATTTAAAAGAAAGCCGTCAGATTTTTAAATATATTAACTAAATTATAACACACTGTATTTTAAAATTCAATAGATTTTACATATTAACTCAAAAAAATCCAACACTTGAACGAAAGTGTCGGACTTTAACTATTGTATGTTTCTGTTACAGCGATGACTGCGTATCGTTCGGATCTCCGTTTATTGCCAAATCATATTCCTCCGACCAATCAAGTCCTCTGTACTGTTCGGCTCTGTCATCCTTTTCGATAAAATCCATAAGCAAATCAAGCATTTCCTTTGTCCATGTATTACGGTCTATCTGCGCTGTTGTAAATTTATTTAAGGTTATCATTTCAAATCCGAACATATCCTTAACCTGTGTCTTTGCAGCACCGCCAACAACCTCTGCAACCAGGTGACTGGGTATAAAAAGAACACCTCCGCCCGCTCCGAATACAACATCTCCCGGCAGACATATTGCATTACCTATTCTTGTGGGTGCGTTATATGAAAGCATTATAAAATCGCGTATCGGCGTTGGATCAATTCCTCTGTAATACGCCTGAATATTTTCAACCTTATTCATCTGTTCGGTATCGCGTATTCCTCCCCATATTACAGCGCCGCCGTTTTCATTTTTTGTTTTATTCTTAATTGCTGTTGTGAGATTGCCGCCTATAAAAGTTCCCTTATATATCTTGTCATACATATCTATTACAGGCACATCTCCCTCCATAAGATTATCAATTACCCACTGATTATATGTACCTGTTCTGTTTTCCGCACGTCCCGTATCCTTTACCACTTCATCGAGATCCGGGCGATATGGACAATATGATGCCGTAACCGCTCTGCCTATCAACTTTCTGCCGTCATTATGCAGCGTTTGAAATCTCCCCTCAAACTGACTTTCGTATCCCTTTACAAAAATAGGCTTCCAAACCTCCTCAAGAGTAAGATTTTTTAAGGCTTTAAGGTATTTGTCCTCCACCTTCGGTCTGCCGTCGGGTAGTCTTTCCCCTTTCCACTGCGGTGTAACGTCAATAATATCCTCTCGTACATTAAACTTCACTGTAATTTGCTCCCTTCATAATAGTTTTTTTAAATTTTCATTCCGCCATCTATAAAAATATTTTCTCCCGTAATATATCTTCCGCTGTCTGAACAAAGGAGTAATATCTGTCCCACACAGTCAGCTGCCTTTCCGGCATATCCGCACGGAATACCCTCTAAAACACTTTTTGCATAGTCGCTGTCTGATAATGCCTCGGTGTTTCTCGGAGTTTCTATAACGCCCGGTGCAATATTATTTACTGTAATACCAAAAGGCGCAAGCTGCTTTGCAAGATTTCTTGCCATATTTTCCTGAGCGGCCTTTGACGCGGCATATACCAGCATATCCTTATGCGGCTTTTGCTGCTGAACACTGCCTACAGTTATAATTCTTCCCCAATTCTGTTTCTTCATATAGGGTGCATACTTTTGAATTAATTTAAGCGACGCTTTAAAATTCACCGCAATTTGTTTATCAAATTCATCATCTGTAATTTCATTCCATGCTTTTCTGTATTGAATTGAAGCATTTAAAATCAGAATATCAATATCTCCCGTCGCAGCATACAGTTTTTCTGCGCAATCGGATTCGGATAAATCAACCGTTACCGGAACCGCATTACAAATTTTTTTTGCCGCAGAAACCGTCTTTTCTTCACTCGACGCACCGTTCACAAAAACAAATGCTCCAAAATCCGCAAGACATTTCGCCGCCGAAAAACCAATTCCCTGTGTAGAACCGGTAACAAGAGCTTTTTTCCCTTTTAAATCAAACATATAAATTCACCAACCTTTCTTTTATAGGTATTCAACAAAGCTTGCCTATTGTTCAACGTAATATGTAATAACATTTTTTCTTCTGAAATTTCAATATAATTTATTAAGTGTATCTATCAAAACTTTAATTATATACTCATATCCTTCATTCGTAGGATGTGTTCCCTCAAAAGTAAGTAACGGCAGATTGAATCTGTTAAAACCGCTTTCCGAGTACATATCTGCCACAGGACATGAATAAAATGCACCTATCTTCTTTATTGCTTCCACATAATCAAAAATTCTGTAGCCGCTTTTATTAACAGATGAAATATCATGTTTAGGAACATCACCTTTTCTATGTGTTGTATCTTTATGCATCGGAGTCATAAGCACAACTTTCATAAGTGGATTTTGTTTGTAAATGTAATCCATAAGCTCACAAAAAGCTCCTATAAATGTATCTTCATAAGTTACCGTATTCGTATCAGGCATATCTCCTATTTTTGTTCCTCTGCTGAAATCGTTTATGCCTACAGCTATAACTGTTATATCCGCACACGATAAATCCTCATTAACCACAATGGATTTTTGATCATTAATGCCATGTCCTCCCACTGCCGTATTCTTTACCGTTTCCATCCCTGTTCGTTCCTCAATCAAGGTCGGATATCCCCTGCAAATTTCTCCAAGCTTATCATGATTATATAATATATTCTGATAATCATACTCATGTCCATCTTGTGCCATAATACTGTCACCTATAAAAAATATCTTTTTTCCTTTTAAATGATTCATTTTAATTTCCTTTCCACCACTCTTATGCAGCACACATTAATAACATAAAAACTTTCTCCTGTGATTTTCTGTCACATACTGTCCAAAATTCCTTTCAGATAACCTATAGCAAAAAGCCTTCCCATTGCTGTATATCCTGCCGTTTCCTGTTTTTCTCCTGCCATCAGCGGGACATGGTCAACTCTTATCGGCACATCTATTCCGCATTTTTTGTAAAGCCTTATTATGTCCGGCATATCTATAAGACCGTTATCATGAAAAGTTTCTCGGAATTTGTATTTATTCCCCAATGCATTTCTGAAATGAACAAAGAAAATTTTGTCAGCAAGCTTCGGTATAATATCATACAGATTTTCACCCATCATAAGATATGTTGCCTGACACATTGTAACGCCGAGATTGGGACTGCTTACAATGTTTACAGCCTTATTTATATTTTCATAATTTATCATAATTCTTTCAACCTCCCCCAGTCGCTCCAAAGGAGGATCGTCGGGGTGAAGTGCAAGTTTTATATTATATTTTTCTGCATACGGTATTACGGCTTTTATAAAATACTCATAATTTTCCCACAATTCATCGGCAGTAATTTTGCAGTCGTTTGGTTTAAACTCGTCAATATCAAAACCGGTTACCTGCGCATCACCGCGCTCCTTAATATTATCGGAGGTTCTAAGCCAACCAATATGCGCCATCCAGTTGAAACATATGGTTCTTATATCAAGCTCATTCATATATTTCATCATAATTATAACCTTTTCTATGCACTCATCACGCATGGTGTCACCTGTTTTAATATGATCATGCAGCTCATTGGGCATTGGTTCAATAACAACAGGTTTAATTCCGAAATCACTAAAATTATTATACACCGCCTTCCATTGCGAAAAATCTGTAATATCAAAATCACTATTCTCCGGCAGTCTTATAACACCGTGCTCCACTCCGCATTGTTTTGCATAGTCCCATGTCAAATCATGTCTGCTTTTAAAATAATCTGTTAAAATCATAGCAATCCTCCATTCTTCCGCCATGCGGCGGCACAAATCTAATGTGAAAAAGAAGCAAGCAGGTCGCTCGAAAGACTGCCGCCGACGTATGTGTATACTTCAAGGCAGGCTTTCGAGATGAGATGCGCCGCTTATTTTTCACATTAATACCTCATATGTTTTCTTTTGTATATGCTGAAAATTCCTTACTCATCTCACCGCACACACCGTCACTGTTAACCGCACATACCTTATAATAATAACAAGTATGATCTTTTAAATCTTTGTCAACATACCTTCCGACCACATATTCTTCAGGAAGAATGTCAGCCACAAATGTACTGTCGTTTGCTTCAAAATTTGCCACTTCGCTTCTGTATAATTTGTAATGCGAAAAATTCGGTTCAATATTGTGTCCCCATAAAAGATATAACTGTCCCGGATTTTCACCTCTTGCCGCACGCGGTTCCGTTATAAGACCTGTATACACAGAACCGATAGGAGCCGGTACCTTTTCATTATATTTATATTCCTCGATTTTGCGTTCGTCAATTAATATATTTTCCGAACTCAAACGATATGTTATAAATCCGTTGCTTTTACCGCCGGTATAAGAACGCTCATCTACTGTGTTTCTTACCGCATTTACCTCAATATCCGCAATTTTACTCAATAATATCTTTTCGTCTTTGCCATAAAATCTTGCAATAATACCCTTTCCGTCATCTGCGCGCTTTAACGTAATAAGTCTTAAATCTGTTTTAAAATCAACAAAGCTTTTTGAGGTTTCCGGTAAAAATCCTTTTTGTTCCGCAATATCAACAGAACAAACAGGATTTGCATATCTTTCCGCAATTTGTGGTATTTTTGCTGTTTTATAGTTTCCTGTATAGGAAGTAATTGAAAATCTGAATCTGTAATTTAAATGACTTCCGCCGGGTGAGTGCATTTGAAGCCAGTCATTTGCAGCATAGACATACATTTGCGAGCCTTCTCCCGCATTTGCAAAATCTGTTTTATCGGAATGTATATGATCAAATTCAACCAATTGGGAATCAAGCATCATCAATGCTGCTCCAAAATTATCGTTTTGACTGCAACACCATTCATTTACCGCCATATACACATCTGTTCCGTGTCCTGTTACATCCTTTGCATATTCCGCTGTCGTTCCGTTTAAATGACAGATTCTATCCGCATTTTCAACCAAGAAAGGAAATGCAAAGTAGATATAACGATAATATCTGTTATTGTTAATCATATCCTTAGCATGATAAATCTTATTATCTATATCGATTCGTTTTTCAAAATTTAACAGAACTATTTCCTGAATCATGTCACATTTTAACTGCTTATGTGTAGTCTTAATTTTAACAATGGTTTTTTCCTGTTCCTCTGCCACCTCAAATTCCGCTTTTTCACAAACGAAAAATGTTTTATGATTATCATTTGTGTAAACCATTTCATTTGCGCCGTATAAACAGTTTTTATCAATCAGCTCTCTGTTTAACTCTTTATCGAAAATTGATTTTATCGCACCGTTTTCGGAAAATGAAACTCTGTAAAACTTATTTTCAATTATAGGCAAACTTACCGTTTTTTTCACCGTTTTCTCTGTCTTTAAAAAGCTCGATTCGGAAACTGTGGTATATCCCATAGGCGGAACAGTTACAAATTCATACTTATCATCCTTTTCAATAAGCTCTGTTCTGTTTTGCAGTGTTTGATTAAATACAACGGTTTTATTCTCGTCAGTCATAATCTTTGATGCAATATAACATACGGCATCCGACATTTCTTTTTTTGCTGTCTTTGCTGCCTTGTCTATCCAATCATTATGCTGCATCCATGTTTCATACACTCTTCTGCCCTGATATCCGCTCGTTCCGTAGGAATGTTCATCGTTATATAAAAGATAATCCCAAGCTCTGCGAAAATCAGTTGACGGATATTTATATGTGTTGCCGACAAGTGAGGCGATTGTAGACCATTTTTCTGCCGTAGGCAATGTTCTGTCCGCCTCAAACTTTTTAGACAGAATTTCAGGTGTTGATATGGGATGTTGATACCAACCGCCTGTGATGTCACCTTTTAAAACCGGAATTTTATCGTCATATTTATTTTTCAAAATTTCAAAAGGCTTATCAGGATTACCCAAAGTCCTGATTTGCGGAAACTTCCATTTTTTATTCCATTCTTTAATAGTTTTTGTCAGGTTAAGACTTGGTTTCTGATCATCACCATAACAAGCGGCAAGCCATATATCGTATGGATATTTTCTTTCCATATCCGGCAGCATTTTTGATATTTTCTGTTCCATTACACGTATTGAATGTTCACTGACTTCTTTTGAAGGATATATTCCGAATGCTTCGCATCCCCATTCATACTGTGCGCTTCCCCAAACCAAAATATGGTTTTTATTCTCATCTTCCCAATAAAAAACCATTGGCAGCTCCGAATCATAACGTACATCTATCCTTGAGCCGCCTCCGCCGGCGTTTGTTGACCATAGACAGCCTGCAGATATAGTCCTGTCCATATCCCAAACGGTTGAGGGCAAAGGATTCCATTGATTCGGTGCAAATATAATATTTTTAATTCCTGCTTCTGTATAAGGTTGTATCAAAGATGCCGACAGCCCGTTATTGTCAATCATTGACATGGTTTCGCTGCTTATATCCCATTCCTCCGATAAACGTTTTTTCTCATATGCGCTTCGACACATTTCTTCCAACCCGTATGTTTGTGTATGATTTCCTGCCACTGCGCAGCAAACGCCTATCTTATCTTTTTTTATGTAATTATTGACAAGATTTTTTTTATCATCAGAACCTCGATCCATTCGGTAATTATTTAAAAACCAAGTGCCCTCCATTGTATAACGGTATTGATCGAGTTCCTCTTCGTTCTTTGTTTCATCGCAAAGCTTCATTGCCTCATCCGTAAATTTGCTGCTGTTAGCTCTCTGAATATATTGCGAATTATGCAAGCCTATGTCTGTATGAGAAGAAATCATTATATAGAAAGTCCATTCCCTCGGTTTTGTCCATACAGTACAACATTCATACACTGCATTTTTATTTTTGTCCGTAATTCTCCAAACAGCATTAAACTCATTCTTCTGAACAGGCAGCATAACATATGTCTTTCCTTTTCCGCTTGCAAAGGCTATCGGAATGTTTTCTGCAATTGTTTTTCCGTCATTGTATACATTCAAAAACAAATGCACTGTCGTATTTACTATATACTCTATTGTTATTAACTGTAAATTTTCTTCGGTTACCATCGATACCGTATTAATTTTTAATTCTTTTATTTTAATCATAGTTTCTTACCTCATCAATAAAATATAATATCAAAATTATGTTAAATGACTTTTTCCTCTATATTATTATGTATGTAACTATTTTCATTTTTTTATACTTTTCAAATTTATTCGATTAACAATTGTTTGATTCAATTTTGAAAATTGTACCGTATAATATATTTTCAAATTTTATTTTATCCTTATCGATACTTATTTTGGTGCTGTCGTCCTCCCATATTTTATAATCAATTACCGTTTTTCCGGGCAATGAAATCGATTTTTCCTCTACTGATTGAGGTTCTTTCAAATCTCTTAAAACATTTTTCCAGCTATCGGATTTGTTTCGGATAAATCCCAAGCTAACGGTTTTTCCCTTTAAAATAAATATATAAAGTTTATCATCGGAAAAATCCTGCGGTTCAAATTCCTCATTTTGAAAATCAACACTGTTAAGCATATTTTTAAGCGGCTTGTAATACTTGTAAAGATTTTTTGATTCAACATACCTCTCGTCCCAGTGCCATATATTTCCGCATCCTGCGCATCCCAAAAACACAGGTGTATATACACAGTCAACAAAAATCATACCTCTGTCATCACATGAATAATATTTAAATTCTCCGCTGTGATGATTGTTTACTGCACCTGTTTCCGCAACAAAAAACGGCATATTTTCTTTTTTTACACGTTTTACCCCGTACTGAAGCATTTCTATCGGATTATTTCTTGTATCTGTATATATTCCACCCTGATCCAAATAGCGGTGCATTTGTTTAAAATCACATTTATTCCAGCAAAATGCATTGTAATTTCCAAGAACCTCCTCCGAATCAAGACTTCCTATTGAATTTGTTACCATCGTATCGGGAAAAAGTTTTTTTACCTTCGGCAGCATTTCTTCATTCCATGCGTAAATTTCCGAATAGAGCTGTCCCCATTCTTCACCGAGGCAATTCATTTCATTCCAAAGCTCTATGGCAAAAATTTCGGTATCAGCGGCATATCTTTTTGCAAATTCCCTTATTTTATTCAGCCATGCTTCTTTCCATTTGTCGCTTGTAAGCCACTCTTTTGCACTACTGCATTTTTCACCGTTCAGATACAAATTTTTATTAAAATATCTGAAAACATTTGAATTGTTTTTCTTGTCGTAAAAAAACCACCTAAACTGATCTATGGTCAGCTTCAACTTGATACCGTATTTTTTTGCCAAGTCCAAAAGCATATCAATTTTTGTAAACTGTGCAGCATCAAACACATCGGCTTTTTCTGTATCGGGTGAAAAATAATCATGCCCCATCCACACTCTTGCAACATTTACTCCGTTCTCCGAACATTTTTTAAACCATCGCTCATATTGTCTTAATCCCATATATTTAACATTACCGCTAAGCCCAAACTCTTTACCGTCAGAAACACCGCAGGCTCTCGGGAAAGCCGTATTTATTCCTACAGAGTAAAAAGATGTTCCGTCCGAATATGAAAAATATCTTTTATCCTTTCCGTTTACTCCTATAAACCCTTTTTTGCAATATCCCTTTGCTGTAAATTCTTCCTTTTTTATTTTTCCTTTTTCTGATGTTGTTTCAAGAGTATATCGTCCTTCTTCTTTTACCGTTAATCTTATTTTATACGATACTTTGCCGCATTTACTTAAATGCTCAATTCCCTCCTCATCATATATAAGCTCTATTGGCTGATATTCAAAAGGATATATTTCTGTTTTTCTTCCTTTATCGTCAATCAGAAAGCATGACTTTATTTGCTCACAGTATTCTCTTTCGATCCTTTCATAACATTTTATTTCCATATAAATCCCTCCGCAATCTATGTAGAAACGTTTCTATAAATCGTAAAAATTATTGAACCCGCTCTATATCGGGTTCAATATTATTTTACCGATTTACCCTCAACAATTTCACACTTTATTTTCTCAAAATCATCAGTCGTCTTATCATTAATAATATTAATAAGTATGTCGGTTGCCCTTTGTGCAATCTTAAATATAGGTATTTGCGAACAGGTCAGCGGCACATGCAAAAACTGAGAATAATTCTCAATATTTGCGGCAACAATCGAAAAATCATCGGGAATTTTAAAGCCGTATTCAATCGCCTTATCCATAATTTTTTTTGCAGTATCGGATTTGTTCGCCACCACTGCCGAAAAACCTTCCATAATTTCTTTATCAATGTCATTAATATCAATCATTCTAAAATTCAGTCCGAATTTTTCCATTGCAATCTTATACCCCGTCATACGTTCATAATTTTCGGGATAGTCCTCAGAAATTTTCGGCGTAACATAAGTTATATCCTTATATCCTCTTTGAATTAAATATACGGCTGCCGTATAAGTGGCATCAAAGAAATCATACTTAAAATAACACGGCTTATCTGAATCAAGCGACGTGTTAATAATAACATAAGGAACACCTGCCGCCTCCATTCTTTTTATATGCTCCTCCTCGTTTATCACATACTCCGACTTTACAGGCGCAATAAAAACAATTCCGTCAATTCTCCTGTTTTTATAATAATCGATGTATGAATAATCATTAACATTTTTATTTGAAACAGGACATATTACCACTGAATATTTATATTTGTTTGCCGTCTCCACTATTCCCTTCAGATTTTTTACAAACACATGATTATGTATATCCCAAAAATTTACTATACCGATTGAATAAGACTTCTGAACCCTCATTCCGCGGGCAATATTGTTTGGAACATAATTAAGCTTTTTTGCCGCATCTTTAATAAGCTTTACTGTATTTTCAGAGTATTTTTTTTTGGTTGAGCCGTTTAACACATAAGAAACCGCCGATATACTTGTCCCTGCTTCCCGTGCAACATCTTTAATAGTAACTCTTTTTATAATTTTCACCTCTGTAGAAACATTTCTACAAGCTATTATAGCATAGATAAATTTTATTGTCAACAATAAATTTAAAATTTGTAATTTTATTTTAAACATATGCATAAGATTTATTATCACCGCCGAATTATCAAAACATACTTTAAAAAAAACAGTCATTGTTATACGGCGGAATGGGGGATTTTTATGAAGATAAACACTTTTTATGTAAATGAAAAGAAATATTTAATAAAATGGATATATATTGTATTCGGATTACTATGTATAGGAATTACTGTCGGCGCCGTATATTGTTCTATGCTTAAAACAGCATCTTCCCTTTCTGTCAGCAATTATCTGAAGAATTTTTTTTCTTCTTATAATATAGAGGTAGACAAGTTTGCCTCCTTTAAAAGCTCTGTGTTTGAGAGCATAAAATTTTTTACAATTATTTTCTTATGCTCTTACATAAAGCCGGGCATAATAATAATCTGCGGATGTGCAGCCTTAAAGGGATTTGTTTCGGGATTTACGATTGCTTCATTTATAAAATTCTATAAGGTCAAAGGGCTTCTTGTTTATATGTGCCGCCTGCCGTCAACCCTTTTCTTTATTCCTGCTTTTGTTTTTTTCTGTGCTTACTCGATAATTTTCTGCATTAACAGACAAAAATCAGAAAAAAATAAGGTAAAAAAATACATATTGTTGTCATTTTGCTGTCTTACAATATTTTGTATTACTTCATTTTATGACGGCTATATTTCCACAATATTTATGAAGTTAGCAATTCCGCTAATCACAAAATAAAAAGTTTTTTTAAAAAATTTTATCTATTTTTCCAAAATATAAATAGTATTTTTTACTGTACAAATCAAAAAATATGTGCTATAATAATAAAGTACCCTAAATTTTTGATAATATTAATTTAATGTTTTGGTAACGATATATAAATATTTGATATACATTTGTAATCTTAACAAGGAGGTTATTTCATGCTTGAATATGTAGATGATTTTGCTTATTTTATGGATAATACAAAACACAAATCCATAAATACCATTCAGTCCTATAAAAGGGATGTATCACAGTACATAAAATACCTTAACACTAACGGCATAACCGATATATCAAAAACAACAAAAACTACCGTTTTGACATATTTGATGAATTTACAAAATCAAGGAAAGGCATCTTCGACAGTTTCGAGAACTCTTGCCTCCCTGCGTTCTTTTTACCTGTTCATAGTTCAGACAGGCACCAAAATGTCCGATCCCACAAAAAATCTCGAAGCACCTCATGTAGAGAAAAGGCTGCCTCAAATTTTATCGACTCAGGAGGTTGATCTGCTTCTTGAACAGCCTGCAAAGAGCGATCCTAAAGGAATCAGAGATAAAGCAATGCTTGAATTATTATATGCAACAGGTATACGGGTATCAGAGCTTATCTCTCTTGAGCTTCATGATATTAACTTATCTGTCGGATTTATAAACTGTCATTCCGGCAAAAAAGAAAGAATTATTCCAATAGGCAATATTGCAAAATCCGCTTTAAATAATTACATAGAAAACGCAAGAAACGAAATGATTTCATCACCCGATACAACGCTTTTATTTGTTAACTGCAACGGTACCGGGTTATCGCGCCAAGGCTTTTGGAAAATAATAAAACAGTACGGAAAACAAGCTAATATAACCTGCGATATAACGCCTCATACTCTAAGACATTCCTTTGCCGCTCACCTTTTGGAAAACGGCGCCGATTTGAAATCAATCCAGGAAATGTTAGGTCATTCCGATATTTCTTCAACACAGATTTATTCTCATCTAATGAAAAGTAAGCTTAAGGATGTTTATACAAAAGCGCATCCCCGTGCATAGATTTTACTGTAAAAAAAGTGCTGACTAACGGTTTTTCCGGTTAATCAGCACTTTGTATTTTTTTAGGTATAATACATATTATTTATATTGGTTTAAATCTTTAATATATTCATATCCAACGCTTTCGAGTTTACTGTCAATAATTTCTTTTTCCACCCCGAAATCACTACAGAACTCTTCTATGCTTTTATATTTATCTCTCAATTTTGTATTCACAAAGCTTAAAAGTATAATAGGATCTTCCGGTAACATATATTTCCTCCGTGTATGTTATGAAATAACATATTCTTTTATAATGTTGTTATTAAAATCTTTAATGGTAAATTTACCGTTTTCGTATATCATGTAAGTCTTAGGATTATTTTCCTTAGGCAACGATACCGAACCGGGATTTAAATATATATAATTTTCTCTTTTTTCAGCAGACAATACATGAGTATGACCGCATATCATAATATCATTGTTTTTTATTTTCAACTTGTTTTCATTATTGAAAATATGTCCGTGAGTTACAAACATCCTCCTATTGCCGTCAAGAATAACAACATAATCGGAAAGCATAGGAAAATTCAAAACCATTTGATCAACCTCGCTGTCACAGTTTCCTCTGACAGCCGTTATATGTTCCGAAACAGAATTTAATATTTCTATTACTTTTTTCGGCTCATAATTTTTCGGCAAATTATTTCTCGGTCCGTGATACAGCAAATCTCCGCATAAAACAAGATTATCTGCTTTTTCCTCATAAAATTTTTTCTTTAAATTTTCACAATCCGCGGCATCGCCGTGAATGTCCGATGCAAATAATATTTTCATAAAAGACCTCCATTACGCCCCTCACGGCGTACAAATACTATAACAATCAAAAGTACCTCTCTCATTATATTTATTGTTCGTTTGATGTGTAATCTATATTTACAAATTTTGTATATCGTCCCTGCCAGCCCAATTCAAATTTACCGGTCGAACCGCTTCTTTGCTTTGCAATAATTACTTCCGCAATATTTTTTTTCGTCGATTCCGGATTATAATAATCATTACGATACAAAAACATTACCAAATCAGCGTCCTGCTCTATCGCTCCCGATTCACGGAGATCTGAAAGCATAGGTCGTTTATCACTTCTTGATTCACTTGTTCTTGACAGCTGCGATAATGCAATAACAGGGATATCAAGCTCTTTTGCAAGAATTTTTAAAGATCTGGAAATCTCTGAAATTTCCTGTTGACGGGATTCTGTTCTTCCTGTCCCCTGCATCAGCTGCAAATAATCTATAACTACCAACCCAAGATTTTTGGTTTGCTTTAATCTCCTGCACTTTGCTCTGATTTCAGACACCGAAATCGATGAGGTATCATCTATGTAAATAGGTGCTGCGGATATTGTATCTATTTTTGAACAAATCTGCATCCAATCATCAGCCGTAAATTCACCGTTTCTTATATTTTGAGAATCAACCAAAGCCTGTGAACAAATAATACGATTGACAATCATGCTTTTTGACATTTCGAGGTTAAATATCGCTACGGGTATATTATTATCAATTGCCGCATTTTCGGCAATATTTACCGCAAAGCTCGACTTACCCATACCCGGACGTCCGGCAATTATTATCAATTCACCGCCGTGCAACCCGCCCGTTGCATTGTTAATACAGTTAAACCCTGTCGGTATACCCGTAACATTCCCCTTGTTAAGAGAATTTTGAACCATGTCGTCATAGGCAGTCATCATTATATCGCTTATATGTACAATGTCAGACTGTTCCTTGTCCGACGCAACATCCAAAATCATCTGTTCCGAACGGTCAAGTATTCTGTCGGTTACGTCATCTTCATCGTATGCCATGTTAAGAATACTCTGTGTATTATAAATCAAATGACGAAGGGTAGCTTTATCCTTTATAATTTTAGCGTAGTACTCAACATTCCCCGTAGTAGGCGCATTTACAACCAGCGATGTAAGATACTGAATATTTCCCACTGCGTCAAGCTTGTCATGAAGATTCAAACGCTCTGTCACCGAAACCATATCTATTTTTATATTTTCATTGAACAATTCAAGCATAACGGCAAAAATTTCTCTGTTCTGACTGAAATAAAAATCGTCCGGCTTAAGTATCTCACAAGCAGCACTTACCGCAAGAGAGCTTGAAAAAAGGCTTCCCAAAACGGATTGCTCCGCAATCTTGCTGTGAGGGAGCTGCTTATCCGCAAAATTCAATGACAAATTTTTTTCTTTATTTTGATTATTTTCTGACATATTTTTCACCTGTAAATAAAGATAATACTGAAATATGCAATAACAAAATATTTGTTATTGCATAAACAACAGTACATTAAATATTATTCAATAACAGACATTAGTCCCTATTCTCTTTCATATCTGATGAAAGGAGAATTTTTTGTCATGCATTTATTTTGTTTCCTTTACTTCAACCTTTAATTTTGCCGTAACACCCGGATGAACCTTAACATCAACTGAGGTTACACCCAATGTTTTTATACCGTCCGGCATAACAAATTTCTTTTTGTCAATTTTTATATGGTGCTGCATGGTAAGAGCCTCGGATACATCCTTTGATGTTATTGAACCGAAAAGCTTTCCGTTATCTCCTGCCTTTGCCGAAAGCGTCACAACCGCTTCATCTATCTTTTTAGCTGTTGCCTGTGCTTCTTCAAGCTCCACCTGCTGTCTGTATTCCCTGCTTTCCTGTTGGCTCTTCATAACATTTATGTTTTCTTTTGTTGCTTCCTTCGCCAAATTTCTCGGTAGCAAAAAATTTCTTGCATATCCGTCAGATACATTTATCAAATCACCTTTTTTGCCCTGACCTTTTACATCCTGATTTAAAATAACCTTCATAGTATATCCTCCATTCCGCCGCCGAAAGCGGCACATAATCAAGAAGCAATATAATAACATTGCTCAATTTGTATATTTTCTTCCGGCACAAACCGAAAATATAAATAACTTATTTTTTGTTTTCTTCAATATATTCTTTTATTGTGTCCTTAAGTCTTTCTCTTGCCTCGGTTACCGATACATTTTTAAGCTGACATCCCGCAACCGTCATATGACCGCCCCCACCAAGCTTTTCCATTATTATCTGCACATTTATATCTCCGAAGGATCTTGCCGACAAACAAGCTCCGGTTTCTCCCGGATATATAACAAAAGCAGCTTTAATACCGGAAATATTGAGCATTTCATCCGCAGCCTGTGAAGAAATAACACGCATATTGTTAAATCCGTCTTTGCAAACCGAAACAGCAATATCACTGTTCCAAATTTCCGTCTTTTTAACAATTTCAAGACGCTTTATATAATCGTCATAAGAAAGATTAAACAGCCTTTTGACCTCCATGGTATTAACACCGTATCGCTTTAAATAAGAAGCGGCTTCAAAGGTGCGCACTCCGGTTTTTGTAACAAAATTTTTTGTATCCATTAGTATGCCCATATATAAAGCCTTCGCTTCAAATGCAGACATTTTCTTCCTGTCATCTATATACTGCAATATTTCCGTTACCATTTCACAGGTCGATGAAGCATACGGTTCAAGATACGACAGGGATAGATTATCTATAAATTCCGTGCTTCTTCTGTGATGGTCAATAAGTACAATTTTACTTGCAATATTTAATAAATTCTTTTCCGGAAGCATAGACGGTCTGTGAGTATCAAGAACTATAAGAACGCTGTCCTTTGTTATTATCTCTTCTGCCGCATTAGGTGAAATAACGACATTTTGATATTCCGGCATTTTCATCATCTCATCATACATCGGCTTCACGGCAGGTGAATTATCCAAAATAATGAAGGAATTTGTGTTTAAAAGCCGACAAGCGCTCATCATTCCGATGCTTGCTCCGAAGCAGTCATAATCGGCAGCACTGTGTCCCATAAAAAATACCTTATCGGCATGAGTTATGACCTCTCTTAATGTTTTTGCAAACATTCTTGTCTTTACTCTGGTACTTTTTTCATAGTCTTTGGCTGTTCCGCCGTAAAATTTAAACTGTCCGTGCTCCTTTATTGCAGCCTGATCGCCGCCTCTGCCCCATACCATTTCAACGGCATTTCTTGCATAGCTTTCATTTTCTATCAGATGGTCGCCTGTTCCTATTCCTATGCTTATAGTTATCGGCTCTTTTATTTCATCGCCTATTGCCCTGATATTTTCCAAAATATCAAATTTTGTTTTTATATAATTTTCAAGATACTGATGTTCAAAAAATACAAGGTATCTGTCGGAATCGGTTTTCTTCATTACACCTTTTCCCTCGGCAACCCATTTTGAAATAACGCTGTTTATCTTACCGATTGTTTCCTGACTTTTATTGTCATCCATCGATTGAAACACATCATCATAATTATCTATGGATATAATCGCAACATCCACCTTTTCATCCATATGAAGCTTTTGCGCATTTAATTCTTCCGTCTTATCATCAAAGTACAATAAAACCGAATACTGTTCATTTTCATTTTCTTCTTTTCTCTTGATTATATTTCCCAAAACATTATAATACCGTCCGTTATATTCAATATTAAAATTAATGGAATCGGTAGATTTTAATATTTCTGTCCATTTTAATGCCGGAATAAGCTCCGGCAGCGACACGTCATACAAAGCATTCTGCGACAGCATTTGTGAAACCATTTCGTTAAACCAAACAATTTTTCCGTCAATGCTCAGCACAACCATCGGCAAAGGAAATCTTGACAAAACCTCATTTGCCATATTACCGCTTTTCTCGGTAATAATCGACATAAATTCTGCCATTTCCCTGCTGCGTGTCTTTGAAGATGAAACCATATATACAATAATAAATATGCTTGCAATAAATTCTGCGGCAGCAATACCTATATTATCTTTGCAGATATTCAATACACCGGCAATACACAGCATTACAATACACAAAAACGGTATATTATATTGTGTATGCCTGTTATATGTTTTTTTCATAATATAATAATCCTTTCGGGAATCACTGTTTAAATCTGCTTTTGTATCATTTAATGTGATTTTCATATAAAACCATCAATTATATCACAATTGTATCACATTTCTTCCTTTTAGTCAACAGAAAAATTTATTTCAAAACAATATAGTCAAATATTTGTTGAAAAAGCTGATTTTTTTCTCAAATGTAAATCATACCCATATTCAATTATCCGTTTTGAGGAATCCGGCTTCTTTTCAGATAAGAAATATAAAATTAACATAAAAGAACATCCTTAATTCCACGTAAACCTTTTATAATATTATAGCAAAATCCGTATTCCCGTAAAAGCTAAAATGTTGATAAAATCAGCTTTGACAGATATACGGATTTTTGATTTTTTTATTATTGCGACAATTTACATAGTTCTGATTTTTTGAGAAAACTTATATTTATGGCTGCTTAACAATTTCACACAAATATTTTCTCTAAACCATTTGTTCAGTAGACATTATATTAAGTTGCCTTTTATGTTTCTTTTCATCACACACATTATCTGCAATCAAAATTCTCTTTTACCTCCGCAATATTTTTTTTGATATACGTTTTTGAGAGAGCTTCGGTTTTAATATCATATTCTGTGTTTTCAAAAACACCGTCGTCTTTTTTCATTACAAATACAAATCTGAAGCTGTGCGGTTTAAGCTCATATTCTTCCTCAGGGTTAGGTCCGCAGGAAGCACTTCCCAATCCTCGGTTTTTATAGTCTATATACAAATATGTTCTGTCGGATTTTTTTATTTCGCCCTTATGCTGTGCTTTCATCAGTTCCTCAAAGCTGTAATCATGTACGCTGAATTCATAAGTATCGCATCCTATAAAGGATATTCCTCCGATATTAAGAAAATACGTATCACATCTGTTTCCGTTTTCCTGCGGTCTTTCATATTCCACACTCATATCCGAAATATTTTGAGTATATTTACCGAAAATTGCACTCTGCTTTCTATCGGCATAATTCTCATGGATACCTCTGCCATACCATTCAACTTTATCACATTTGGGCATTTCCAACGCAACACCTATTCTCGGCAAGATTTCCGGCATATTACCGTAAGGTTCTCCCGTTACTGAAATCATTATTCTTCCGTTTTTGTAAACCCGGTATTCAATTTCGGCAAAAAATCCTACAAATTTACCCTCCGGAAGTATCTTTCCCTTAAATTTAAATATTACCTCATCTTCTTTCTCAACAGTACTGCTTTCCTCTGTGAAGAAATTAAAATATCTAAGTAAAGCATTATCCCATGTCTTTGTGATTGTTTCATGTTTGTCCTTTATTCCGTCATTGTCGGTCGGTTTTCTGTAGAAATTGAGTTTTATCGGTGTATCAATATATACCTGTCCGTCAAGAAGATATTTTGAAATCATTCCGTTTTTAAACTCTATTTCAAAATTATCTCCCTCAATTCCTTTTTCTGTAATATTATAGCTAAACTTTTCCTTAATAAATTTATCCTTAGGCAGCTTATATGGTAATTCGACCTGTTTAATGTCATCACCGAGTATTATATTTACTCTGTAAACAGAACCATTCTTCATCTGTTTCGGTGTAATATCAAAGGTCTTGCTATGTCCCGGGAACAGATCAAGAATCTTTTCTCCGCTTTCTATTACGGTAAAATCCTCCATTAATTCCCATTTAACAGCCTTTATGCTTGTAAAATCATTTGTGTTTGTAATCTTTATTCCGTTGTCATACTCACACCATATAGGCGACAATACATATTTAAGTTCCTTTAATGACGGCTTAGGTATGCCGTCCGAAAAAACAAAACCATCCAAATTAAAATTATACGCATGATTTGCCTCTCCAAAATCTCCGCCGTAAAGATATGTTCCATCCTTTAAAAATCCATGATTTTTAAATTCCCATACAAACCCACCGGCAAAGGTTTTGTAATGATATATCATTTTCCAATACTCACTCAAAGCTCCGGGGCCGTTTCCCATTGCGTGGGCATACTCGGTCAAAATAACAGGCTTATCACACAATTTATCCGTTTCATACTCAATCTGTTCCAACATCCATATCGGGCAGTATCCGCACTGTCGAAAATCGGTATATTGGGGTATATGCGTATCGTCCTGTACATGCAAAATAGGTTTATTTATGTACCTTGTTCTCAAATATTCGGCACATTTTACAAGATTATCTCCGCTCCCGCACTCATTGCATATAGACCAAATAACTATACAAGTCTCATTTTTATCTCGTTCATACATTCTTTCCACTCTGTCCATATATGCCGAAAGCCAGTTTTGATCCTTACTAAGATAACCTTGGTCGCCTGTTACTCCGCAGCCATGGCTTTCAAGATCTGCCTCATCCATAACATAAAAGCCCATCTCATTACAAAGCTCATAAAAAAACGGTTGGTTGGGATAATGACTGCAACGTATCGCATTCACATTGCTTTTCTTTAACAGTTCAAGTTCTCTTTTAGTTGTTTCGTAATCAATTGCACGTCCGTTATCAGGCAGATGTTCATGTCTGTTTACTCCCTTAAGCTTTATAGGAGTTTTATTTATGCAAAGTGCACCGTCAATTATTTCAACCTGTCTCAAACCAACCTTTTTTGTATGCCTTTCAATCAATTCATTTTTATAATACAATTCTATAACAACCTCATATAAATTTGGTGTTTCCGCATTCCACAAGCATGGATTCTCAATTTTGAAGGTATGATTTTTGTCATGAGTGATTTGATTGTCTGCCAATACCCTTATACTCCAATCTTCCTTTAGGTCAACGTCAACATTTACCTCAATTTCAGACATTGTTGTCTTTATTGTATAGTCCCAAATACTCACATCATCAAGTAAAATCAGATATACTGCTCTGAAAATTCCGCTTGCAAGGAACATATCCTGTGCTTCCAGATAGCTTGCATCGGAATATGTATACACCTTTACATACAAAGAATTTTCTCCTTCATGCAAAAACTCTGTTATATCAAACTCATGAGGATTGCGGCTTCCCTTTGCAAAACCTGCCTCTTTATCATTTACATATACATAAAACGCATTATCTACACCGTCAAAATGCAGAATTGTTTTTCTGCTCACCTTATCTAAAGTAAATTTTCTTCTGTATTCACCTATCGTATTATAAGTCCCTATATACGGCGGATTGAATGGGAAGGGATAATCAACATTGGTATATCTCGGTATTCCGTAACCGTGATACTGCCACATCGAAGGCACAGCTATAGTCCCCCAAGCTCCATTATCATATCTGAATTCATATTCTCCGCACAAATCAAAAATTCTCTTTTCGGGCTTTATTATACTTCTTGCCGGCAAAGCATTAACCGATGCCACCGCCGGTTTTTCTATGCAATTGATATCTTTAACCTCGTTTTCGTTCAACTCAATTTAACATTTTTAAAACAAATAACAGGAAGCTGCGTATCCAAATCGATAATTATATACTGAGGATTTGCACCGCAGTGTATTTTTATATGTGTTTCATTTTCAATCTTTCTTTCAGTCTTTATGATGATTTTATTAATATTAACGCTATAATCAACCGAATTATTTTTTCCCTTATTATCCTCAATACATATGGGAAGCAAATCCGCCGAAGCATTAAAGGTATATAAATTTCCAACAACATTTGAAAAGGTTAATTCTATTTCATCTGACTTAATTTTTTTAGCCTGCACAAGTTCCGGGGATTTATATGCCTTTACTTTATTATATATTACATCCAATGCAAGCATTGCAGCTCTCTCGCCAATTGCCCTGTTAGAAGACACACTGTTGTGAATATCGTCCGACATGGTTTTTAAATCTATTGTTGGTATTACATATACGTTTTCCGCCTTATATGGCATCTGACGCTGAATTTCCCTTATATTTTCATATCCTTCATCCTTCAACTCCATATCTTTACCCGCAAAAAATCTGTTAAGCTGAAATGTAATAACCGGCAATGAATCATCTTTAAAAATTTGTCTTATTGTATTAAGATAATTCATAAATTTTTCTTCATAATCATCGAAGTTGTTGAGAACCGCCTCATTGCATCCCTGATACCACAGCACTCCTTTTATTTTCCCAATATTTTCTCTTCTGATCTTTTCGATATGCTCACCGCCGCTAATCCATGAGGTTATGGGTGAGCCGCCTATCGCCCTCGGAATAATTCCTATAGGATAACCCAGCTTTTGTGTAAGCAGCTTTGCAAAAATCATAAACGGATTATGTAATCCACCATCTCCGAAAGGATGGCAAGCCATCTCCCAATGTCCTTCGGAATCAAGCTTGCGGACATTCATGTCAGGAGAATCAAAATGCAGTCCGTGGGCTCTGCCCTGCGCATTGCTTTGACCTGTTATTATGTATATATCTCCAACACCTATATGGCACGCCGCATTATTTATTTCCCATTTTATAAATTCATTCCCGTCAAAAAACACATTTTTCATTTGTATTGCGTAAGGTCCTCCTACAGGAATATCTTTAATTGTACATTCCCATTTGCCGTTCTCTGCCTTTGCCGAAATCCACGGAGATAAAATTTCGCCTGTCCTTTCATCAACGCATCTTACTTCTGCTCCGTAAAACATTTTAAAAAATTTTTTTTCCATTTCCAAAACCGGATTAACAAGCCAGCCGTCAGCCTCACCACTGATACTTATATCAGCTTTTCCGTTAATCTGTTGAAATACCTGCCAGTTTTGTATTCCGTAAACTTTCATTTGTATACATTCCTTTCCGTGCCGTCAGGCACAACTATTAATATTAAACAATGTTGTTTTTAATATGGTGTACATTTTAATATGCAAAATATAATGTTAAATCACTTAAATCATGAATAAGTTTGTTTTCTTCTTAATGACTCTTCATATGTGCGCCACATTTTATACCTGATTAATGCTTTAAAAATTGCCGATGGCATATGCCATCGGCAATAAGTCATTTACTTATTCTCAAAGGAAGTCATTTACTTGTTCTCAAAGCATTCAATTATTTCGCCCAATCTGAATAAATATTTGTCACTTGTCGGATCATCAACAACAACCAATACATTATGCTCTTCTCCGTCATTCGGAAGCATTATCCAGTTGCTTGTATAATACATTGTGCTTATAGTGGAATAACACGATAATTTTTTCGTTGTGTAAATCTCACCGTCTATATATACGTTTGCATCGCTTCCGTGCTCACTGCTTACATATTGCAGGCAAAACTTCTTTGCGGATGTATTAAAGGAGAATGACGCACTTTGTGAATTTTCGGTCTGCATGACTCCTCCCACAGCTCTCGGGAAAATAAAGCTCTGCGAAGGGATTTTATCTGTTGTAACAGAGGTTGTATAAGGATTTTCAGAATTATACAAGGTCCATTCTCCAAAATAGTTTATTCTTTCATCAGAAGCATATACCCTTTTATAAACCGTATTCTCATCATCGGTAAACATCCATTGGCTTTGATTTTCGATTCTTTTTATATATGCACTCATATTTGTATTAAGTGCGTTTTCTATTGCATCGGCAAAAATAAGATATCCTGCTTCACGAGGATGTACATCGTTTGCCACATAATAACCTACTCTATAGAGGTAATCTGTAAAGGTTTCGGCTTCGTTCTTATTTTCTTCATAATCGCTGTACATATAATCGTAAATATTTACCGATCCCAAGCCGTAATATTCCGCCACTTCATTCTTTTCATTAACACCGTTCAGCCAATTGGTATATCTTTCACTGTCCTTGTTCTGCGGCAGCGGGGCATTCACAAAGATAACCGCCGGTTCCTTTTCCATAGCTCTGCATCTTTGAACCATGTATTCCATGTATCTTTTATTTCCGGAATTTCCCAAGCCTCCGCCTGAATCGTTTACGGCAAATTCTATAAATACAATATCGGGGTTACTGCTTAAAATATGATTATCAAATCTGTATGCTCCGCATGTTGAATCTGTTCCTCCCAATCCGGCATTAACGGCATGTATTGTCTTATTTGGGAATTTTTCGCCGAAGTATTCGATAATTTGATTTGTCCATTTGTTTGAGCTTGTCGGCAAACTTGTACCCACATAATCAATTTCCCCCGCAGTAAGTGAGCCGCCGATAAAAGCTATATTCAGCTCGCCGTCTGCCGTATAGTCTATATTTCCTTCCGAATCGTAAAAATTATCTGCTGCATATGTTTTACTGCGGAGCATATCCACCTTTCCCAAAGGAATCATCTCATCCGTTGTCCATGCAAATACCTTAACACACTGTGCATTGTTTGAAGGGACATAGTTTACGGTTTTTGAATCCTTTTCGGCATAGCTTACATTTTCTACGCTCTTTTTAACATCAATGAGCTTTTCGTCCGCATCAAATTCCGCAATCATAAAATTATATGACTTATCAAAATTCAGCTTATTCTCTGCTGTAATCTTTATAACCGAGTTTTCTCCGTTATTAATATACTTAAGTCCGCTGCCGCTTATAATTTCAAGAATAACATCAAAATTCGGCTTGCATACCGTCTGCTTTGTAACAAATTCCGAAACATCGTCATTTCCCACATTTATATGCAGCTTGCACTCATTGTAATTGACGCTGTCCGGCAAAAGGAATTTCTTTGAAAAGCTTCCCTTTTCAATTGTCACCTGGTCGATATATGCTATGGCACCTTCTTTGTCTGTAAGCAAAACAGTTGCCGCAGTTCCGTCTGAGTATGTCAGCATACTCATATCGCCCTCAAGATAAACAATATTGCTTGCGCTGTTAAGAACAGTACTTACGTCTGCGTCAAGTGCAAAAACCGTATGTGGAATTATATTTGCAATCAACATTAAAACACTTGCAAATATTTTTGTTTTCATCTTCATATCTTTTTCCTTACCTTTCCGTCGGTGTTTGACCTATATGCGCCACACCCTGCAAACAGAGTATGACGCATAACTGTATTATCTGTATTATCTATATTATTTGTTATTGGGCTGATGCTATAGGCATACAATTGCTTAAATTATTCCAATAGAATACTTTCATCACTGTCGGTATTCCTGTCGTGTCGCTAATCTCAACAGGGATTTCCTTTGTTTCATACGGTGAAACAGAAATATTTTCATAAACAGCCGTTCCCAAAAGCTTATTATATTCGGAATATACCGCTGCAACTATAATTCCGTCTGCCTTTCCGTCAACTGTATTAGTTATAACGGCAGTAGCGGTTTTTGCATTCAAGTCAATGTCCTTCAGCTGCACAGAACAATTGGTTACTCCCACAATTTCCTCTGTACCTGTCTTGTCTGCAAACTTATACACAACAAAATCATCAAGTTCAACTCCCGCTATTCCAAAGGATATACCAAATACGCCCTTATCGTTCAAAGCAACGCCCTCTGTTCGCTGTGTGTATTCAAACTTTCTTCTGTTTACAAAATTGCTGTCCATAACCTCTATAACCCATTCTGCCTTTCCGTCGGCATAATAAAGTCTTGTATGAAGGTCTTTACCCAAAAACCACTCATCCGAATAAAATGTACTTCCTGCCGATGATGCTCCTGTTTTCATGTCTATTCTTTGAAGGTCATATGGTTTTATATTTCCAAACACACTATTAATTCCTACAGAGCCCCATACACCTTTATCCGAATCTCTGTCGATGGTTCCGTCATCTGTCATTGGAGCATTCAAATATATGTTAAAAAGATTATAATTTCCCAAGGAAGTTTCCGGCATCGTTATATCTGCCTCAACATAATATCCGCTTTCATCAACATAATCGGCTATATTATTCGGAATGAATCTTCCTCCCTGACCTCCCGCTATAAATTTACCGTTCGACAGTTCTCCCGAACATCTGCTTGTATTCCACTTACCGGTTAGTGTTGATTCACTTGTATAATTGAAGTCATCGGCAAAAACAGTTTCAAATTTAAACTTATACTCCTTCGACGCATTTAACGTTCCGGTACTGTTTTTTATACCATCCACAACAAGGCTGTATGTCTTATCCAGATAATCGGTAAAATAATAATCATTCGGCAAAGCAAGTGTAACCCTTTTACCGTCATCGGAAACTGTTTTTTGAACATTCACGTTCTGTCCCATACAATACAGTGAAATCTTATTAAGCTCCTGCGCGTCTACCGCACTGCTGAAATCCACCGTAATGCTCTTGTTCTTAACTACACCTTCTGCCATTCTCAATACATAATCGTTGTTAACATTATATGAAAGAACATCAAAGGTCGGATCGGGTTCTTCCGAAATATCGTTAAACTTATATACAAGATAATTATCAACCTTTACTTTTGCATATGATCCGCAGTACATACCGAATGCTCCCTGTGTATTCAGGCTTTCTTTTTCAAATATAAAGGAACGTCTTGTCCCGGTATATGTGTCATTATCCTGTAAAACGTCTGCAATCAGTTCTCCCACACCGTCTATATAAGATGCTCTCAGATGCAGCGGACGCTCTGTTAATCCCACCCCCGAAAAATATGAGGATACCGGAGTAACCGAACCGTCTTCATTGACAGTCGGCGTTTGTACATTACCCGTAAGCATATCAATTCTCTTTGCTATAACTGCTGATTTTGACAGTGAAATATTATTCGTTCCAATACCTGTAAAAATATTATCGGAATTATTAGTATCAAAGCCGTTTGAATTATTGTCAGCAAAATTAAATACAAAGTTAAAATTATTCTCGTCGCTTGCATACGGTTCATTTAATTGTGTGACATCCGCTTCAACATAATAATTCCTCTGTTTCAAAAAATCCGCATAAGCTTTCGGCCATATTCTTCCGTTTCCGCTCAAAATCAATGCTCCGTCTTCCAGTGAAGGAGTATTTTTGATCTCCCAGACATTTCTCAATTCTGTTTCGCTTGCATAATCAAAGCCGTCATAAAAAATCTTTTCACATTCGAACTTATAGCTTGCAGAAACAGTTTCTTCTCCGGCTTCATCAGCCACACTATCTATATTGATTTTATAGAAGCTGTCGAAATTATCCAAAAAATCAATTTGTTCCGGTAAAATTACCGTTACCGTCTTTTTATCGGCAGACAACGTCTTTTCCGTCTCTACGAGAGAATTGTTTTTTAAGAATGTAATTTTACTTAGGTCATTTTCATTGACCGCCTCGGAAAAGGAAATGTCTACAGTCTTATTTGTTACCGCTCCGGCAACGGTTTTCATAATGTACTCGTTGTTCACCTTATAACCTTCAACCGCAAAGCTGCCGACAGCATCTTCTGACGCAGCAAAGGTGGAATACGGTGTAGCCATCATAACACCTGCCAGGATACCTGCTAAATTTTTTTTCATTTTGTTCACTCTCTTTCTTTATAATAAATTTTATATATAGTTTTACAAATTTATATATTTTCTGAAGGTGTATATTCCGCTGTCATAAATTTGTATAAACTTTATATCTTAAGTATACAATAAAATTCGGAATTGCGCCACGGACAATTTGGTATAAAACGGACAAATCAAATTTTTTTTAAAGCAAATCACATATTTTACTCAAAACTGCCGCTGCCTCCGCTCTTGTGGTATTTCCTTTAGGCTTAAAGCTGCCGTCATGATAACCGTTTACAAAACCTAAAGACAGTGCTTCCTCAATATAATTAACCGCCCAATCCTGAACAGTCGTATAATCTGTAAAGCTTGTTATACGAATAATAATCTGCGGCTTTTCATTTTTAAGCTCATACGCTCCCATTGCAATCTTAACCATTTCATCACGGCTTATGGGACTGTTAGGTCTGAAAACTTCATCATGAGAAATCAAATTGCTGTCAAGCGCAGCTTGTATATAACCTGCATACCAATCTTCTGCCTTTACATCTTTAAATGAGCCGTCATATTCGGCAACGCTGAGATTAAGTATCCTTACAACCATTTTGACAAACTCCGCTCTTGTAACATTTCTGTCGGGATAAAACTTTCCGTCGCTGTACCCGCCTATAATATTTTTGTCCAGAAGCTTATTAATATGGCTTTCCGCCCAGTGAGATGTCACATCTTCAAATCTTTTTTTATCCTTTTCACTCACCTCCGGAACAAAGCTGTTCTGACTGCCTGTGTTGTCCGCTGCCGGTTTTTGAGTATAGCTGTTGGTTCCGCCGTTGTATCCTCCGCTTCCTCCACCGTTTCCTCCGTCCTGACTCTGATTTGCAGCCCTAATCGTTATTGTTACAGGCTCAGAATCAGATGACGCGCCGTCAACACATATGCTTTTAATTACAAAATCTTTTATAATCACATCAGAAGTAATAGAGCTGCTTGATGTTCCGCTCAAATTAAGATTAATTTTATTATCTTCCTTTGATGCGCTGACTTGCAGCTTTAAACCGGAAGGCAAAGCCGAATGTGTATAATGTAAATCCTTGGTTAAAAGCCTGTCAACAGCAGCTTTTCTTGTCAATATCTGCAATTCCTTTGATGATGTTGAAGTATTCACCTGTGTTTTATTTGACATATTAAACACAATTGTGTTGCTGTTCAGATTAACTTTCTTCGAATAGTCAAAGGAATAAATCTTGACTCCGTCAATAACCGCCGAATCGGTATTTGCCGCTCCTCCGGTAATAATATTACTTTTTATCTTGATTTGAACAGGAACGTCCTCTGTAAACTTTTCCCCGGTGTTTCCGGAAAAAGATATGATAAGCGTATTTTTATTCTCTCCGTAAAGCGAATAGGAAAACTCTTTCGGAAGATTATAAAACTCAACACAATCAGACGGAATACTGCCTGACAGAATTTCCGCATTACTAAGCTTAATTCTTATTAAATTAAAATTCTCATCCAAGGCGCCCGTTTCCTCTGTTAAAAGCTCTCTGTTAAGCAGCACGGCACCGATAGGCGCAACCCTTTCGCTAAAGGGTACAGTAAACTCAAAGCTTTCCTCCGCTTCTCTGCAGGACACCGCCGCAGTATAGCTGCCATTTGAATATTCCGATACGTCAAGCGCAAAGGAAAAATCTCCGCCCTTAACCGATTTTGTCATATCCGCGTCGATAATATTCCCATCCTTTTTTACAATTAACCCTACAGGGGCTTCCGCCCCTATATTACAATTGCCGTTTATCATAAGCTTACTGTTGACGCTGTCCTTTACCGTATTTGAAATATTAACGGTAACGTCTGCGTCGGAAAATGCAAAAACATTCGTAAAGGAAAAAATCATACACAGCACAACCATGCAGGAAATTGATTTTCTTAACATTTTCATACCTCCTTATCTTTCCATGCAAACCACAAAAGCTGCCGTTCCGTCAATAACAACCATATAAATATCCTCCGAAACAGCTTCTGTTATATCTGTTTTTTCAAAGAAAGAAAACGTTTTGTTTGTTTTCACCACAACACAGTTCTGTGCAATCGGAGTCCATTTTTCCTCACCGCTCAAAACCGTTTTTATATTTGCATCTCGATAGGCCGAGGCAACGCCGTAATATTTATATTGAAAGGTTGTTTCGGAAGAGCTTGTCTCGTCAGATTCGTTGAGCTTTAAAAGCTTTCTGATTACAATTGTTTTACTGTCTAAAAGAGCTCCCTTTCTGAAATATATAATATCGCCTTTTTCTACAATATTATTGTTGTATTTCAGTTCTTTTTCCGAGGTTACATATGATGTCCCCGATGTATCGTATATCGTATAAGCATATTTGACGGCTTCATCCTCTTCATCATATATCTGAGATATTTCTCCCACAATACCGCTGTAGCTCTTTGAAACGGCCGTATTGTTAATCGGAGATGTTATTAAAACAAATTCAGCGTTAGGTCCGTCATTAATTGTCATAACCTTTGTCGAATTAAACACAACACCGCCCAATTGTGATTTGGTAATAACAGTGGGATCAAAATTAAGTTCATCGTCACAGGTTATAAGAATTTTATCACTGTTAAGCTTATAATACTGTCTGGTTTTTGTTTCGGAATCCTGACCTAATATTATATTATAAGTCGAATTATATGCAACGTTATCCGATATGCTAAAGCTGTAATCCCAGGTCACTTCATTTATTTCCCTGATTTTATTCCCCTTGATTATAAACTTGTACAAGCCGCTTCCGTCAGTCTTTTTTGCATTTGCAACAGCTGTTTCAAAGGACACTCTCGGATAGAAAATATTTTTATCCGAAGAATTATACACCAACTGTTCCTTTTCAAGTTTTCCGTCCTCTATAACCCCTACAGACATAACTTTTTCGCCGTCATCATTTTCATCTACTCTTCCGAATACAATTCCGTAAACCTCTCTGTTTATACCCTCCGTATACATATATCGCGCTCTGCCCGACATATCGGTTATGATAGTGACCTCCGCCGATATATAATCGCTCACCTGTTCATTTGAGGAATATGAAAAGCCGTTATTTTTACTTATATAAAATTCCTTGTCCGAAATATATATCCTTTGATCTCCTATTATAAGAGCATCACTGCTCACACCCGAAAGAGTACCCTCAAAACAGGCATCCGAGCCGAATATATAAATTACACCGTCAATCTCTGCATAGTCTATAACCATTCCTTTTTTTATGCCCGAAAAAGAGGTTTCCTTCCCGTTAACAACTGCCACTATCCTTTTATCCTCTGTTGAAAACATACTTACATCGTCTTTATCCTTTTGTATTCTTATGCCGTTTCCCACCATGTTTTCTATAAGTCCCAGTATATTTACTCTGTAATCATCTGCGGCATTTCCGAATATTTCAAGCTTTACGACAGCGTTGTCTTGAATTTCGACTCTTACATATCGGTCAACTATATCGATAATATCATCAGCTGCGGCCTTTGTTCTGTTTAAATATACCTCAAGCTTTGATTTATTAATCGTCAATGTATCCTTATAATCAAAAAATGAAATCTTAGACAGTTTTTTTACTGCCACAGGCTCTGTCTGCCGGTTGTTGTATTCCGATATAACTCCGTAAAACACCTCAGAATTTTTATAAGGATACATATACTCAACCGTTTCATCGTCTAACCACAGATATTGAGTTGTACCCTCTATATTAAGCTGGGTAATTCCTTTTGCCAAGGTGCAGCTGTCTATACTGCCGTCCTCCACAGTCTCATAAGTAATCTGTCTTAAATCTGTATCTGCCAGCCGAATCTTTACCAATTTCTCATCAAGATGATAGCAATCCTTAAGAATAGTGTAGTCCTCGTCCGGCATTAATGTTATCTTTTCCGCACCCGTAACATTTATCTTTACCATGGGAGCGGTAAGAGCATTTACAAGCAGTGCAGCCGCGTCCTTTTGCGTCAGATATTGATTTATGCTGATTACATTTATATCGTCAAGCAGTTTCTTTGAATATGCCAAATTAATATAATTTCCGTTTCCCAAATCCTTATATCCCAACAGATTGCATATCACCGTAACAGCTTCTTCAAGAGTTATTTTCCCGTCAGGGCGAAATTTTTCTCCGGACTTTCCGTCTATAATTCCCATTTCATACGCTGTTTCTATAACATTTCTTCCTGCATGATTCTCCCCGACATCACTATACGGAAGCTCTGCACCGCTGCCCGATATGTTTATATTTTTAAGCAGCAAAGCGCTTGCTATAAACTCATATTTATTTGGATATGACTTTTCATCGTATTTCTTCATGTTGCCGTACAGAGCGTCAAGGTATGTAAGCTTACGGATATTTTCGTTATAAAGCTTATCTGTTGACTTCTGAGTATTATTTCCCTCATATTTATAAATCTTTATATCGTCTATATCCATTTCATAATTTTCCTCGGCCAGGCTGAATTTTATACCTGTCAGACTTTTTCCCGCAAATCTCGGAGCTGCCTGACTCAGGCTATTCGAATCAATATACTTTGTTATAAGAACGTTGTCCCAATAAAAGCTGATTTCCGATGTTTCTGTATTAAATATAAATTTCAGGCTGTTCCACCGGGACTTTATATTTCTGTAATCGATATATGCCGTTCCCAGTGTATGATACCCTATATCTTCTCTGACCGGATAACATAATGCATCGTTACCATAACCGTGCGAAGACCTTATTCTGATATTTGACGGCCAGTATAAAAACTCCGTAAACTCACCGTTATCAAATTGAAGCGAAACAACCGGTGTTGAGTTGTAGCTTGATTTACACTTAAATTCAAAAACAAAGTTTCCTTCCGTTTCGGTCACAACAGTCGGCTGCTTATTGTCATCGGGATTATACCACACATTCATACAGCTTCCGCCGTTACCGCTTACAATTGAATATTCGCCCGAAATGTCAATGCTGTTTTCAAAGGTACATTCATAAAAGCTTCCGCGCATTTCTTCTTCATATGCGTAACCTGTAATTACTGTCGAAGCTAAAAACATAACCGCTGCAAGAATACAGCTTATAATTTTATTCATATAAAGCTACCTCCCCTAAAAACTTATTGTCACTGTCAACAGCAAATACTTTTATGCTGCTTTCCTCCGTTGCGGTGCGATTAAACTTCAGTTCATTACCTGCACCAAAGTCAATTTCTTCTCTGATAATTTGCTTTGTAATACCATTTTCCCTGAGTACTGCAATATAATATAGCTTTTCAGATACTTCCTCGGCAATATCTGCCGCCAGAGAAACCGATACCGCATTATTCTCAAGTCTCTGTACAATTTTTCCCTCTGAGTTATAGTATACCGCATGGGCAATTACATAGTTTTTGGTATATTTCGGTCTTAATGGATATTGATAATTTAACAACAGTCTGTATCCGTCCGTAGTTTTAATTTCATTTCCGATATACAGAAAATATGAAACATTTTCAAGCAGCGGTGTTTCTGTTTTTAAGGTATAGGAGAAATCATCCTTGTTGTATGCGCCGCTGTAACCTACATCATATCCGTTTTCGCTTATTATTCTTACTGTTGATTGTCCGATAGAGTCGGCATCAATATCTTTGCTGAAATTTATTTTTATTTCATAAATTCCCTCTGTCAAATCGTTTATTGCCGAAAGTTCTTCGAAAGATTTCTCAACGCCGTTTTCGCCCGTTACGGTTACTCCGTTTACCTTTAAAGTCCCCGGATCACTGAATTCGGCGCGTTTAAAGAAATTAGTTGTGCTGTCCGATTTGATTACCAGTCTTTCTCCTTTGCGCACGGAATATTGTCCCAATGCGAGATAGGAAAGTTCGTCTTTTTTAGGAAATTCCAGTCCTGTGAATGTTTTAAGCAAAGTTTTTTCTCCGCTGCTTTGCTCGCTGTAAATATAAAAATTAACCTTTGCAGTATCGGAATGTCGTTTTGCACCGTAAAATCCTGCTTTAACCGTTGTATCTGTTTCATATATACCGCTTTTAAAGAAAATCTCATTGCCCGCCGCATAAGTATAATATCCCAATTCTCCCGTTCCTTCCATTTTCCAGCCCAGCTCTGTAAAAGGCTCTGCAATACAGCCTTCATCGCCGGCATTAACATATACAGGCTTATAAATTTCCGAAGGAGTATCGGTTATAACCGTATAAGCATAATACTTGTTGTCTGCCGACGCATATTCGGGATATACTCTTACTGTTTCACCGCCGCTTATTGTTCCGGAGGTGATGTTTTTCATTTCCTTTGAATACACCTCGAAATAACCATTGTTTTCGGTTTTAAGAGCAGAAGTAAATTCGCTTATACTTGTGCCGTATTCGACTTTGTCTATTGTCATTTTTGAAGAATCAATCTCGTATATACCGCTTGTCAGCGCTTCCCTTTTCATTTCTTCGGGAATTATTACCGAAACATTATATTTTCTTTCATTGCCGGATTGCGCCGTTACCGTCAGCACAAAATTATTCTTTATAAGCTCCTCCTTTGAAAAAGGACTGCCCAAAACGGCAAATTCAGGTATTTCTATCTTTTTTCCAAATTCTCCCCAGCTTGTTCCGTATACCGCATTATCAATTGCGTTCACGAGTTCTCCGTTATATTTAAGCCAATTTTCATCAGAAGGAGGATTAACGCCGAGAGTATAAGATGCAAGTATATTTTCACCCTCAAACACCTTTAAAATATCCCCATCAACAATTACCGAGTCTACTGTTTCTTCGGCATTTCTGTATATCTTAAGCGTAATTATATCGGCTCTTGTTATTCTGTTCAAAAATTCATTTTTGTTTTCGGCATAAGGAATATCGGAAATTATTTCGTTTTCTAAATCAATGCTGTACGGCTTTGAAACTTGTATGTAATTATCCGCATTTATTGTATAAACCTTAGATACGGTGCTATCAATAAGCTTGAAAACCGTAACCTTATCGCCTGTAGCCGCTCTTGACTCATCACTCTTTTCAAAGCTATATCCGCAGTCAAAAGGACATTTGATTAGGTTCTTTAACTCACTGTAGGTTATTCCGTATGAAACATTAATTACATTATCCTCTACAACAAGCTGTTCCGATATAATAACGGGGACTGTAGGCACAAAACTCATATCCTCCGCCGTAACGGTACACTGAATACCGTTAACAGTTACAAGATATTTTCCTTCTTTCAAAAAATACAAGCCTTTTACCGCCAATTTTCCGTATTCCGGATAAAACACATAATCTTCTTTCACAACTTCCTCTTCATTTACATATATTGATGTAATTTCTTCAATATCGGAAATTTCAAATATTTTATCCTCACCCGCAGAAAAATCATTTTCATCACACGCCTTAAATCCGTGTGCTGCACGTTTATTTTCCAAAGTATCAAGTTCCTCTTTTGCCTCAATCAATTTTTGGGAATTTGTTATTCTTTGTTTAATCTCTGAGTCAAGCTCTTCAAACTGATTATACAATTCGATTATCGCATCCCCGTCAAGGAGAGATACATCAGCTTTGTCAGGAAGCAGTTCGATTCGGTTAATAATATCCTTATAGAATATATAGTCAACTTCATCCTCATTCAGTTCTTTAAACGTATATATTGCTATGTTATCAATGTAAACCGACGTATTTGCCATACGGTTTTTAAAAGCTATTTTAGGCTCTAAAACAGCAGACGCTTCAAATTCTATACTTTCGGTGTCTTCTCCCGCTGTTATAAACACCTCTCCCGTTTTATTGTCAACTCTTGTTTTAAAGGAAAATTCCGAGCTGTCCGATACTATTTTATCCTTATCTCCGATAATGGTATAATTTTTATCTTCAACGCCGTTTGTTCTTATGGAATATGTATTTATTCCGTTATTTACACTTACCAACGGAACCGAAACGCCGTTTCCGTATAAACTCCCCACCGATAAACCGGGATGAAATTGTGTACCTGAAACTCCTGTCTCTATTTCGCCCTCAAAAACATACTGCTTCAAATTTTTCAGGTCATTGTTAAGAGTTGTGGGCAATACATTGTAAATCTTCTTTGGTATCGCAACGGAGCTGTTAATCATCTTCATCCGTTTATTGCCGTTTTCTTCCTCCAATAACAGCAGTCCGTTGTTGCCTGCGTCAGCGCCGCCGGCACATGACATCCATTCCTCATATATTTCATCGCTGTCTGTATAGCTTTCAAAATCCTCCGTAAAATAGCTTTTCAGCATAAAATATTTTATATTTTGCTCATCACCGTTGTTGATAATAAGTTCATACGTTTCATTAAAAGCAAGCTTATTAGCAAAACTTGCATATGCCTTATTTTCATCAACGGTTAAAGTGACATTCTGCACCGGAAAGTTTCCACTGCAAGCAATTGCCGTAACCGAAACTTCTTCCGGCTGTCCGGAAAATTCAAGCTCTATATAATCTCGTTCCGCATATAAAGATATAAGCGTTGCTTGCGCCGACACAATCGGGAAAGCCGATATTAAAATCGTTAGTGTTATTAAAACAGAAAAAAATCTTTTCATGCAAACCACCCCTTTTTCAGTTGGAATTATTTCTCAATTTATACTGTCTTATCTCTCCGTTACCCGAAATAACATTTATATATTTTGCCAACTCACCATCAAGAATATATACCGAAGCATATTTCCCTGATGGGACAGCCGTAACCGCAAGAGCATCAAGTTCTTTCTTTGAATACTCGGTATTATAGCTGTAGGTATCTGCGGAGAAATCTTTATATTCCTCACCGTTTATTAAAATATCGGAAAGATAATTGTTTATTCCGTAGGTGTCGGGAGCCATAACCACAATATTATCAATGTAATACACACCCTTATCCTCCGCTCCGCTTGTAAATATCAGCTCTCTTATTTCCTCAAGCTTATTAAGCATCGGAACATTTTGTGCAACAGGCGTATTGTCAAGATACAAATCATAGCTTGACTTGCTGACATCTGCAACAAACTTTATCGTATACCATTTATTTGCCTCCAATGTACCTACGATAAAATTTTTATTGTAATCCGCATACAACGTTCCGCTTTCGAATACGGCGGAAGCTACCATCATTCCCGTTTTGCCGCCGTAAAGCGAAACTGCAAAATTTCCGCTCTGCGGTTCATACTTAAAATCAACGGACAGCTCAATATATTTCTGCGGATAAAATCTCTTTTTATTCATAGCCGCCTGGGAATCAACGTCATTATACATAAGTACGGTATTGGACGGATTGTTTTCCTCTCTTACAACACGGTAATCAAATCTTTCGGGAGTGTAAAAATTAGGTGTTACATAAAAATCCGCAGGTCTTGTATCAAGTGCGTCATTTGAAAAATCATTATAATATAACAGCGACAATTTCTCATTCCGGTATATTTTTGTACTGAATTCATTTTCCGCCTCGCGGCATTTGTATAAAACCGTTTTGTATTCTTCATTTGTCTGCGCCTGCGTCATAAGAGCTTCAATATCGTTAATCCTTGCAAGCATTTCCTTTTTGAATCCTTTGGGATATTTTCCGTTCTGCTCACCCTCGTCCGCATTTAAAAACAGTGCCTTTACCTTAATATATTCATTTTCAACAAGCTCTTTTGTGGTAACAGTTGAAAAACTCTGTATTCCTCCGTCATTTATGCAGTTTCCTCTTCCCATTTTCCATATTGTATTCACATACCAATAATATGTCTTATCGGGAGAAAGGTTTGTAGTATATTCCGCTGTCTGAGTTTTATATCTGTTTACGCCCACTGAAAATTGTTCATCTTCGGCAATAACAAGCTCATATGCGGAAACTCCTTTTGAGAAAATATCCTCCCATTTAAAGGTCACTTTGGTATCTACATTTTCGGCGTTCTGTGCGGGATAATAGGTCTTTGGTCCTTCCGGCATTGAATAGAATACCGTTCTTTGAACGTCCTCCCTGAATCCGCCGTTATAAATACCGATTTCATCTATCGGTATATCGGTAAAGTCGGGAATATACTCTCTTATCTTATCAAAATCAATATCAAAGAAATTCTCAGGGTTAAAACTAAGCTCCTCGTCTGTAAAATAATGATTTCCGTTAAAGGTAGAACCCGCCGCCTCCATCTGCGGAATCTTCTTCATTTGCGTTGCATACGCAGCTTCTCCCACATTAAATACCGCGTTATTGTCCACATGTACACCCTCTTTAGGTCGGTATTTAACCTTATCTCTGTTTATCAGCTTTTCATAATCCTCATATGCGTCGGGGAATTTTTCCTTAAGTTTAGGATAATAATCACCGTGCAGCAGGCATACTCCGTCAAAATGTGACAGACACATTGCCGCATAATCCTCGGTATCAAGCGCAACATACTGACTTCTTTCCAATTCTCTTGTGCTTCCGTCAAGACAATATACAATATTATTCTTAAAACTGTTGTTTTTACCGCTTGACTGGAAGGGAGAATATGCGTTTATTACTATATTTCCGTACACCTCAAAGCCCGATGAACGGTCATCAAGATAAATTCCGTTTGTATAGGATTTTTTACCGCCGGGTATATCCTTTACAATGTTATATCTGTATTTATTTCCGTAGCCGATAGCTCCGGTATATGCATATAAGCCTCCGACATCATCAGAATCATAAGCAACGTTCTCCAAAACATTATACTCTACGGTGTTGCCTACACCTATAATACCCATACCGCCTTTGGGAACATTATATATATAATTATGTCTGAATATTGCTCCGCAATTATAGCCTATACCTGTCGCAGCGTTGCTTGTTTCAAGCCCGACATCATGAAATATACAGTTTTCAACTAAATTATTACAATCATTTAAAAGGTACACCGAAGCTCCCGCTTTCGTATCTCCTCTCATACTAACCGCCGTATCACCGAGATTATAAAAATTACAGTCTCTTACAGTACTGTTAATTCCCCACATATATACTCCCATCTTTGTTCCGTTGGAAAAATCACAGCCTGCAATAAATATATTATTTCCGTGGGTTGTTATTAAATCATTTGTAGCGTATCGCCAGTCTATTTTGTACATATTTATATATTCCGAGCCGTAATCGAAGTAAGCAATTCCGGATTCAGACATAGAAATAAATAAACCCTCATTATTATCTACCGGGATAAAGCATACTTTTTTTGAAAGATAATCAATAACATAATCACCCTCATCCGACATTTCCGATAAAAGATTATAAAAATATGCGCTTGCATCAACATTATAATTTGATGAATCTGTCGTTCTTGTTATCATAAGAGTCATATTCTCAGAGTCAATATCAGCAATTCTTCCCTGACCTACAGTAAACATTGTTCCCATTGTTCCGAAAATTCTTCCGTTAGCGTCTACGTCATCCTTATCCCAATTCAACATTCCTGGATTATCAATAAGATAATTACAATCCTTAATAACATTAGCGTCTATATTTGGATTTACCAAATCTATCGGTCCTCCAAGCTCTATTCTTCCGCTTTTAGGCCATTTTGCATTTGTGTATCCGGCCGATACAACATCTATAATCTGTTTGCTGTTTGTTGGGTTTTCGATATTATCGACTCCCAAATCGGCAAAATCCACATAGTAAACCTTATCATGATCGGCTTTTTTAATTCTCTTTAAAACATTTTCATCTGTAAGCTTTTTAAATCCGCTTCTCGGTATATATTTAGCTGTTGTAAACGTTACCTCCTCATTATTATAGGCGCTGTATATAACCGGACTTTCTTCCGTTCCCGAATCCTCCGCGGTAAAATTCAGTCCCTCCGGAATACTGTAAACGCCTCCCATTACAAGCACGGCAACGCCGTCTTGAGGATAACCGTTTTTCTTTATCTGTTTTACTCTTTCCTTTGCCTCCTGAATTGTCGCGTATGGATTCTCAAAGCTACCGTCTCCGTTGATGTTTCCCGATTTTACATATATCTTTACCGCATTCTGTTTAACAGGCTGAATATACACGTCCTTTTTTGCAAGAGTGCGTACATATTCCTCCTTTTCCTTTTCAGGTTCCGGAATTTCCATATAAAATGAATCGGCATCTACAGCTTCGCTTATAAGCTCAGCCTTGAATGCGCAAAAAACTATTCTCTTGCCGCTGAAAGTTTTTATGCCGGTATATCTTGTATCATAGCCGATTGTGATATATGCGTCACCGCCGGCTTTCATGTCAAATTCACCCAATTCAATCCAACCCTCGGGATCGGTATATGTTTTTTGTGAAAAATATGTTGACGACAGTTCTTCGTCATTTATTCCGTCATAGAAACGTGCGACAACATCGGTTCCGTTGGAATACTGAGCGTTGTAGTAACTCAGTTTGTACTTTCCGCTTATGGTAATCTTGGGCTGAATCTTGATTTTTGCCTCTCCGCTGTTATAAAGTGAAGACTTGTAATACCCTTCCTCCGTAAGATAATCAACAGTAAGCTTACCCATACTTCCTTCACCGTCAATAATCGTTATTTCTTCGGCGGTTCGGTCGGAAATCAAAATTGTTGAGGACGTATTTTCAAGAGTTAAATCCCCAAAATTATTTGCTGCCAAGCTTTCTGCAGTGCAAATCAGCATAATTGCCGCCGCTAAAAATAAACTAAGAATTTTCTTCATCCGATTTTCCTCCTTATAACATTATTTGTCCAATACTTTATCCATATTTTTACAGACATTTGTCAGATTAAATATTATTTCCGCCGCCTGCAGTCTTGTAATTGCCTTGTTCGGTTCAAAATTATCCTTAGCCCCATACAAAGCCTTATAATCGGTAAATTCAAGTCTTGGCACAAAACCCAGCATGATTCCTCTTATGATATATCTTTTAGCCCACTGCGGAATTTGCGGATAATTCTGCAAACCTCCGATTATTGTTGAAGAATTATATTTCAGTTCTCCGTATTTGTTTTCATATACGGAAACAAGAATTTTTGCCGCCTCACACACCGTTATATTATTATTCGGTTTAAATTCGCTCCCATAGCCGTTTATAATACCTCTGCCAAAAAGACAGGAAACATCATGGTAATAATATGCATTGAAACTGACATCGGAAAATTCCGAAGTATAATTATTTTTATCATATCCCATAGCTCTCACAACCATAGCGCAAAATTCCGCTCTTGTCACATTAACGTCCGGCGAAAATTCCGATGGACCTGTTCCGTTTATAATCCCGGCATCATATAACGCTTCAACAGCCGGTTCAAGCTCATTTTCAGCCAGGTCGGAAAATACCCCTTGACCGAATACCGTACAGCTAAAAACAGATATGCTTGCCAATATTAAACTTAAAAGCTTTTTCATTATAACTTCACTCCTTTTTTATTGCAAAATCTTTCTTTCCGTAAGAGGACGCATTTTCTGCACCTCACTCCACACAAATAACCTTACCTCATGCTTTTCGATATTGTTTTCAAACTCAAAATCATATTTTGACGCATTTCTCAAAATTCCTCTTGACAATTCAATAAACCGGTCCCCGTCATACATTCCCGCAAATATCCGGCATTCCCCGTTAATATTGTAAACATCGGTACTAAGCAGATTTTGGGATATTGTCACATTCTCAGCATATATATCCCCTTGAGCCGCTTTCAGTAAACGTGATGAATTGTCTATTTTGGATTTTATATCTTCAGAGAAAAATTTTGTCATATCGTCATACTCCGCTTTTAACTCCGAAACCGCTTCTTTGTCGGACAAATCAAGCATTGAAATCTTTCTTTCCATATCATCAAGCTGCGACTTTACCGTAATGTTTTCTATCTTTGCCGTTCCGGCTGCATTTCTGATTATTTGAAGTGAGTTTAGCGCTCCGGCATCTTTTAACGTTATATAATCATCCGAATATTTTTCATCTTGCTCAGTCTTTGAATATTTGTCGAGTTCTTTCCATTCTCCCATACTGTTTTTATACCATATTCTCATCTGTAAATCGTAAGGATTATATTGAAGTTTAAACTCCGTTCCGTATTTTGTATTAAAATCCCATTGGGTGTTTAAAAAATGGCCGTACGGGTATCTTGCACCCAGCTGATTTACACTGTAATTGCATATAAAATTAATGTTGTTTCCGAAACAAAGACTGATATTTCCGAATTTTTCGGCTGTCAATTTAAATTGTATTTCCAAAACATCATCATATATATAATCAAGCGAAAATCTTTTGTCTATTCCGAAAGCAATATCCAACGGATTTTTTCCGGCATTTGCACTTACAGCCTCCTCTGTTACCGAAAGCACATAATTAAGTTTTTCGTCACAGGCAACATCAAGTGAATCAGAAAGCGTTTTTCCATCGGGATAGTTTAATGTCATACTTGCAACAGTATATTTTATATCATCATCATATAAAAGTACGGCAGTGTGAATTTTAACCTTTCCGCAGTATACTTTTTCCTCCGATTCAAGCCGTACATCATACTCGCCCAACATCTGCATTACCTCATCATTTACCGACAAGGTATTTTGCGTTATAGAATATTTTTCCTTAGATATTAACTTATCGTTTATGTATAAATCATAATCTGACGCAGTATTGTCAAATATAAAATCAACGCTTCCCGTTCTTTCATAGACGTCGTTTTCAACAGCGGTGAGAGAATACTTAAATTCCGTTTTTGCACTCTCATATGCTGTATAGAACTCCTGCATATCCGCATATTCATTGCCCTTAAGCTTTTCACACAGCAAAGCGCTGTCTATGCTGTCATGCGTTATAATTCCGTCAATATCCTTTATTTTTTCAAGCTGCTCCGCAACCATATTCGCATCGGTTCCCGAATTTACCATTGATATAAAGCCCGAATATAAGTCACCGATATATTTTCCGTATTTGAAATACGTCTCCGGGATTTCATTCTCAGCAGCTTCGTTAACCGATAGTGTGATGCTCGTGCTTGTACCGTAAAAGCTCTTCACAGATACTCTGTATTCTCCTGCACAGGCAAACAAATCCGCATTTATCATGAGCCTGTTTTTTTGTTCCGGGCCATTATTGTCTATAACGTCATAATTCAGATAATAGTCATAATATTCGTGCAGCTTTCTCCCGTTTAAATATACGCTCTCAATTCCCACTCCCTCGTTAAAATCAAAAACCTTGGAAGTGTTGGCGGTATTGCCGCCTATATGTCTTAGACCTATATCCTCAACGGCTTTTTCGGTGTATATTCCGATTTTTGAATAATCCTGATATTCCACTCCCAATTCCCGGGCACGACTCGGCAAAAGCTGAAAATCGCCATCGGAATAATCCGCAAATCCTATGTCGGTGTCATAATATGTATTGTTGTAAATTCTGCCATATTTTTCGTCAACAGGTATACTGTTGCTGTCATATTCCGGCACTTTTTTTCTGAGTGATATATTAACAAACAAGTTATTATAGCATTCTGTCATTGTCTGTGTAAAGTCCGTTTTTTCATTCTTCATATAGTTAAGCGTTTCATAAAGCTGAGGAAAGCTTTCCTCCCATACCGTTATATTTTCATAAGCCGGCGGCGCAACGGTATAATAATATTTAGGATATGCACTCGGCAGTGCTATTATCTGCTCAAAATTCATTCCCTTATTTTTATACAAAGCATATGAATTGCCGACACCGACATTCTCTACATCAATATAAATATTGTTTGAATAATAATTCGGATACAGTGCCATGCCTGTTGACGCCATAGGAATACTTTCAATCAAATTAAACTGCATATCCTTATACATATCTCCGTTATCATAATATACAGCGGTTCTTCCCGCATACGGAGCGCTGCCGCATCTCGGATCATCCGTACGGGTATCATGGAAATAGTTATAGCGTATTTTATCACCAAGGTTTGACCCCTGATAATTTATATATATAATTCCCATATCCTCCAAGCCCGAGCATAAACAGTCGCAAAATTCATTGTAGACAATATTTGTGTTTATTATGCTTCCGCTTATTGCGCTTCCCAAACAATACATAAACTTGTTATTTCTAATATCAAAGTCCGCTCCCGTTAAAATAAGACCTGAACCGTAAGTGTTTGCGTAAATACCCGATTTTTTTACAACATTATTTTCAAATGTAAAATTGCAGCCTTCAAGAGTAAGCGCGTTTCCGCTTTTCACCTCACAGGCAGGATAACCGGTATTTAAAAATTCACATCCGTAAATCGAGTGATTTTTTCCGTTATATCCTGTCTGATAAAAGCTTCTGTACCCCGTTGCTTCATCGGTATTAAGAGGCTTACTGAAAATCATTTGCGATGCTGTATAACCGTATTGTCCGATTGACACTCCCATACCGGAACAATTTTTAAATCCACAGTTTTTTATATCTATATACTCTCCGCCCATTATCTTTATAAAAGAGCCTTTTGTCATATCAAAACATATTCCTTCAAAAGATATGTTGCTGCAATTATTAAAGTTAAGAAAATATTTTTCACTGAAAGTTGTTACCTTTACCTGCTTATCTTTAAAATCATCTTCACTGTAAACATATATAATTCCTTCCCTTGTTATATAATACTCGTTTTTGCAGTCAAGCTCAGATAAAACATTTTCAAAAAAATACCTGCTTCCCTTAACAGGATATACACTCGAATCCGCACTTGCCAGCTTAACTGTCATATTTTCATTATCTATTTCAGCCACTCTGAAAGATTGATAAAAGAAATATGTACACCATGCCCCTGAAATGAGAATATCATCGGTATTCTTCCAGTTTTTAGCATTTTCATAATTTATTTTAAATTCAGGACGGGTAAGCGTCAGTGATGAATTTTGAGGATCAACGCTGCCCTTTTCTATCACATCGCCTACAGACAGATACGTTGTATATGGGTTTTCCGGATATTTTTCATTTTCCGTCTTATTCGGGTATCTTGCCAAGTCAAGCTGAACATCGTCAATGCTCACCGACATCCTCTTTGGTATATTATTGCCGTCATACCCGGCGTTTTTTAATTTCCCGGACTTAAATTCATCAAGATTATAGTCCAGTTCATCTGCTGTTATTCCCGCCTGTTTTAAATCGTATTTATAAATTTTCCCAACGCTCGATGCAGGTATTCCTGCCTCCTGCGCTTCATCCGCTCCCACTTTCAAAAACTCATCGGAGGAAATGCTTTTTCCGCCCTTTAAAACAGGCTTCTCATTTTCGTACGCTTTGTATGTAATGCTTGAAAATACATTCCCCGAATCATCTTGTGTAAAATCAACAGTCCTGTCTATATCATACTCGCCGCCGCGAAAATATACCGTAATATCTGTATTTTTATTTTCCATGCTGCGTATTTTATCACGAGCACCCTGAATGGTTTTCAGCGGATTATTAATATCTCCCGAATTATTATCATCACCCATTGGAGATACAAAAATTTGTGTATTATCTTCCTCATTCAATTCCTCATAGGCATAAATATTCAAGTTATCAATGACCGCTGTCGCATTTGTACCTCTGGTTTTGAAGGCTATTGCAGGTGTTATGGAAGAATCATAGCTAAAGGATAATGTATCTGTTTCCTCTCCGTTAGTTACAGAACAGCTTGCCGTATTACCGTTTACAGAGGTTTTAAATCCGCAGTAAAATCCACCGATACTCATACTTTTGTTATCACCTAAATAGGTAATTCCATCCTCTTTAAGACTTAGATTTCTTATATAAAAGGTCATTTTGTCGGCAGATGTCGTAATATACGGTGCCGAAAGACCGTTGCCATAATAATTTCCTACCGTCAAACCGCACTGAAGACTGCTTCCGGCGTTCAAAAGTTCTGTTTCTCCTTCAAATACAAATCTATTCAGATTTGCAAAATCCTTTTTTAAATTCAAGCTGCCTGTATTAAAGAGAAGCCGCGGAATTGCAACGGCAGTAGACGCTAAACTCATTTTCATTTTTTTATTGTCTTCTTCCGTAATAAGACTTAATGCTCCGTTGTTCCCCGCATCGGCGCCGTTTGCTCCCGAAATCCAATTTTCATATAATGCGTCACTGTTATCATAATCTTCAAAATCCTCCGAAAAATAGGATTTCAGCATAAAAGTTTTTTTTACTCTGTAATCCTCTGCCGTTATTACAGCGCCGTATCTTTCATTAAGTAAAAGCTTTTCGGATAGTTTTGCATAAGCTCTTTTCCCTGTTGCTTCAAGAGCAACGGTCTGAACAGTTCCGTTTTTATCAACCAAATTAAGCGTAACGGGAATATATTCCAAATCCGTATTAAATTCCAATTCTATATAATCCCGCTCAGCATACATTTCCACAAGCTCCGTACTGCTTGTGTTTTCTGCCGACACTGTAACTCCGCCGCAAAAAAACACAGCTGCCATCAATATGGATATAACTCTCCTCAATAACTTCACACCCCCCTTTATAAAATAACTGTTTTTAGTCAATTTTTAATGAATCATATATCTGAGAAAGATAACTTACAATGGTTTTTGAAACCTCACTCGAAATGTTTTGTTCATCATCAGATATAACTATTAACCCGTTCGAATCATAAGTAATCGTTTTATTGAATATTTTCTCTGCATCTTTTAAGGATAAATATAAACGGTCATTTTCTATAAATACAGGGAAAACAAGTTTTGTATTTTCATTCTTATATAACATATAGTCATTTTGAGGAGCTAATAAACAGCTTTGGACACCATCCGTTATTAACGCTGTTTTCTCGTTTTCGTCCCAGCTAACCTGCAAATTCAAACATTCGCAGATAAATCTCACCGGCAAATAGACTGCACCGTCATATTCCAGCGGAGTGACAAATATACAATCTCTGTCAATTTCCTTTACATTTCCGTCAACTATAGCTCTTTGTGTGTCTACCGCCATAATAATATTACCTGCAAGATTTTGTTTCATCGGATCTATATACATATATCTGCTGAAAAGTCTGTCTCCGTTTTCTGACCGAACAACGGCATATAAATATTTTCCTATATCCTCATTGCGTATTTGATATGTATTTCCGTCTGCTCCGTCAATTTTCTCTGCAAACTCCCATACCTCTTCGGGCGGTGCTACCGCTCCGTTTAAATCTTCCGCATAAACCGGTTTTTTACTGCTTTTATACCATTCTGTTGTCAAAGAACCATCATCGTTTATTGCCGAGAAAGAAGCACTTATCGTCTCTCCTGTCAATGCATATCCGCTTATTGCCGCATTGAACGGAATTGGATTTTTACCCAAATCTTCAAAAACAGGCTCGATATTTACATCGCAGTAATTTTCAATCGCAAAAAATCCTTCGTCCTCTATACGCTGTTCATCGTTATCCAGATACGAAAATACCCTTCTTCCGTTTGCAGACATAGTTATAAGTACGCCTTTGTCCACATTGATTGCCGCCAATTGAAGCGCCGTCATTTCGTTCGGTTTTATATAGATATTTTTAACAAGCGTCAGAACTTTTGAGCCGCCTGTTCTTCCCCATCGCTGAAGTTCAATTCCCGTATCCTTTATAACAATAAGGTATCCCGAATTTCCAAACCACGAAATTTTATCCGGAGTTGCCGCTCTTAAAATAAATCCAAGCCAGTTATTTGAATCCGAAAAATCTGCCGACACATTAAATTGAATTATTTCATTAAGGTATTTCCTATCATATGCCATGGTTATAGACGGCTCTGATTTAACAAAATGCGCCTCTCTTTTATACCCACCGGTTTCGGTTTTCTCCACATCTTGGGCAGACCAATTGTCCATATCGGCTAACGCATTGTTTAATGTAATATATTCTGCACTGCCGCTATACTGCTTTATACCCATATTCATGGATGTATCCGTTGAAAAAGTACTGTTATCCGCTGTTTTACGCACAAAGCTTTCCTTGTAACCGCCTCTCTGATTTTTAAGACCGATTTTAGCAGTATCGATTTCTTTAAATTCGGGAATGTCTTTTTTGATTAATGAATCTTGTATAATTGTAAAATTACCGGAAGCCGCATCAACAAATCCCGGATCTTTATTATATACGGCATTATTCTCTACCTTTGAAGCGCTCCTTTCAACACCCTCTTTGTTAAGTCCCAAACCATTATTCAGTTTATCCTCAATGCTGTTGTAAACCACCGCATTGTTACAAACATCAATTTTGTAATATTCTGCGGAATTGTTCATGTTTTTCATTTCGGCAATCTGAGGATATTTGTTTTTCCAATACTCGTTTTCTACCGGCAGCTGAGACAAATCGGCAGCAAAGGAATACTTCATAAATGTATCGGCATCCACACCGTATCCCCAAGAAAATTCATTTGTATTATATCCTGCTCCCACCGGGCTTATAACATCATAAAAAATATTATTATTTACTCTGTTTTGTATCCAGCCCATCGCAATTCCTGCCGGAACATTTTGTATAATATTACCCTCGATATTACACCATGCAAGATTATCGTCACAGTAAATAGCCATCTTACCCTTATAACCGTCAGCTGACACCTTTCCCGGTCCCGATGAGTTTGAAATATCATGAATATAATTATTTCTTATACTGTTCCCGGTACAGGTAACATCTCGTCCTGAGTATATTGCCCCGCAATCCTGCGACTCAATACAAACATTATATATATCATTATTTTCTATAGTTATTTCATTTCCTCTGTAAAGTACAGCCGAGTGAGGAGCACAGCTCATTTCGCAGTTGCTTACACGCAGCCCCACGCCCGATAAGCTCACCGCCGGCTGATAGGTCTTTTTAATCATTCCCCAATTATAAAAAAGACAGTCCTCAATATAGTGGTCAGCTCTTTCAAGACTTTCTCTGTCACCTGCCGTTACTTTTACTCCCGTATATCCTATATTTATAAAATCGCATCCGATAACTCCGAAATTCTTATCAGTCTTTTCATACCTTCCCGCTCTGTATACCGTTCCCTGTCCTATATCAATACCATCCTTACCGATGTTTTTAAAAGAGCAGTTTTTGACAATATTATTTTCCCCTTTTTTCATGCTCATAACCGATTTCTCCGTAACACCAAAGGTGAGTCCTTCGAAAACCACATTAGATACATTTTCAAGAGTTATCATGTATTCCTTTGTAAGTGTCGGATAATATATCACCGTATTATCGCCCTCTGTGGGATAAAAATACAGTATTGAATTTTCCGAATCAATATAATATTCTCCGGCAGTATCTATTTCATCAAGAATGTTGTAAAAATAATATGCGCTGTCCGATTTAACCCCATAAACAGTTGTTCCGTTCAGAGTTATAAGCTTATTCTCGGTATCTATATCCGCAACAATGTTATTATCCTCCGCCCACTCAACATACCAGTAACCAAACGCCATAATATCTTTATTTTTTGACCATCTGTCTATTCTCTCATCACTGTAAGAAAATACCGCACCTTCCGGATTTACTTTTTCTTCATTTTTACTGTCGGTCGGCTTATCATAAACCGAATCACCCGCTTTTTTTACAATCCCGGTTTTCAAATAAACGTTTTCATTATTCTCTGTCTTATTCGGATAACGTCCCAATTCTCCGGCTGTATCACCGAAATATATCATTTTAGGCGGTGTTCCTCCGCAATATCCGAAATTGGATATTGCGGTAATGTCATCAATCCCATTTTCTTTTAAATTCACAGCACGAACATACTTTTTTGCCTTTACTGTCGGAAGTCTGTCTGTTATCTCCTTGTCCGGGAGAATAAAAGAAGATGAATCTATCGCTACACCTCCCGAAAATATGGGAGTTTCGTTCATATAAGCCTTGTAAACAATAGGGCTTTCATCGGTCCCCGAATCCTGTTCGGTAAATTCTACTGTGTCTGTTATATCATATATACCGTCCCTGAAATATACGGTAACTTCCCTGCCCGATAATTTATTATCCGACTTCATCTGCCGTATTTTATCTCTTGCTCCTTCCAATGTTGCAAGCGGCAAATCAATTGTTCCTTCATTTTTGTCATCTCCGAATGGAGAAACAAAAAGAGAAATCTCATTTTCAGCATATACGGGTATAGCATACAGCATAGTAAACGCCATAAAATTCGAAAGTAAGAATGCGATAAATCTTTTCATATTTGTCTCCTTTTTTAACATTATATTTTCAATTATTTGCATAACATCCGACCTATCCTTAAAAAGATATGTTTATATAATAGTCTGCTGAAATAAATATTTTGAGAGTAAAATATTTATTCAGCAGCCATTATATAAAATAACCACAAAATCTATTCCATTATAACAAGTATCTTATTGTTCATCCTTTGACGCCAAAAATTCGTCCACCTGTCTTTGCAGCTCGTCTATAACCTTTTGATTTCCCGCTATACTTAATTTGCTCATCCATTCATCATAGTCATCATAGCGATTGCTTCCCTTATATTCACCCTGTATAGCAGATACCTGAGTAAGAATATCCGAAACACTCTCAAGATCGGGATGGAAACCAATCAGCATAGACTTGTAATCGGACGAATTTATTTCATCAAACACCCATTCTTTATATCCCTCAGGCTGATATTGGTTCTGATAGTCAAGCTCAGCATTGCCCACAACCCATTTCCATAAGCCATATTTATCATTTGCAGTTGCATATTCGGAAGAAAGGTTAGTTTCAATCCTGTCATCTCCTACCTTTTTATAATGTTCGCCCTCAAATCCATGTACCAACAGATTATACAACTCTTTATCGGTTTGAATTAAATTTATAACCTGCATTGCAAGCTCCTTGTGCTTGCTTGACGAAAGAATACCGGTTCCGCCTGCTGACGGAGACATAGGAATATAGTATTTATCACTAACGGGAATGCTCTTTACCTCAAAGCCCAAAGCCTTGCTCTGCTGCTCGTCATACCACGGCTCATAGTTGCCGCTCCACATTACCCATCCGTCCTCTTTATACACGTTCCATTCATCGGTCGTTGACAAATCTTCTCTGTAATATCCCTTCTCTTTCCAATCTTTTGCATATTTTATATATTTTCTGTAAGCATCGGTGTCGAAAATATATTCAACCTTAGCATTGTCATAGCTTATAACATAGTTATTTACAATTGTTTCATATCCCTTATCATATAAAAGATACGGTTTTGGACCATCATTTATTTTTCCTGCCTGTTTCAGGTTTTCAAGATAATCCTCTACTATATTGTAAAGCTTATCTGTTGCATGGACATTGCCGTAAAGTTCTGCCTTAAATGCTTCTTCATCCATATAATTTTCAACAAGTGCTTTGGGAAAAATATATGCCGTAGGCACACAAAGCATCTGGTATGTAGGTATTCCGTACAACGTTCCGTCATATCGCATATAATCCATAAACTCAGAATCAAGACTTTCACTCAATTCCTTACCATATTTCTCCATAAGTTCATCAAGAGGAGCAAAGGTTCCATTTATAACCTCCTCCGAAAAGTTTAGTCCGTATGTATTGGCTATATCGATATTTTCTCTTCCGGCTACCATAAGCATAAACTTATTGTTATATTCCGCTATAGGTATAATTTCAAAATCGACTGCCACCCCGGGAATTTTTTTCTGAAGCTCTTCATTAAATTTTGCCCATACCTTATCTGAATCCTGCTGCTTTCCGGGGCCCGGCATAATATACTTTAATCTAACAGTTTCGCTTTCCTCTCCCTTCTTTTTTGTTCCACAGCCACTCACAGCTGTAAGCGCCATAACGGCTGCAAGCATTAATGTCAGTTGTCTTTTTGTTCTCATTTTGATAATTGCCGGCATATTAATATTTTTTTGCCGGCTGCTCCTTTCTTTATATATTTAATTATTCAGCTGTAAAAGTAATATTCTTTAAACAGCTTTATATTAATGACTGACGAACAATTCCAAAACTCAGCCGTATAACGGCTTACCGGTGTTTCAGAATTGTTTGTGTAGCAGACAATATATTAAGTCCTTAACCCTTAACCGCCCCTATAGTAATACCCTTTGAAAGGTATTTCTGAAATACAGGGAAAATTATCATCATCGGTCCTGCTGCAATAACTGCCATGGCATACCGCATTGTTTCTGTAGGAATTGACGATGAGCTTAACAAACTGCTTCCTGTTCCTTCCTGCATTTTGGTTATGTAATCAGCCTCATTCAGAATTTTTTGCAGCAAATACTGCAATGAAAACAGTTCGGTATCTCTTATATAAAGCAAAGCCGTATTCCAATCCTGCCATCTTGACATCAATGTCATAAATCCGAGAGTCGAAATAATCGGAACAGTAAGCGGAACAACTACATACCCGAAAGTTGCCCATTCGTCAGCTCCATCCAGCTGTGCTGCCTCTATAATTCCATCCGGCAAATCACGATAAAATGAAACAAACATAAACACAAACATCGAATTAACCAAAAACGGGAAAATATAGATCCAGAATGTATTGCCCAAATGATAATACTGAGTCTTTACGATATAATTCGCAACCATACCTCCCGAAAAAAACATGGGTATCAAAAGAAACACTCTTAATACTGTTTTAAATTTATAGTTGTTTCTCGAAATCGGATATGCAATAAGTCCCTGTACAATCAGCGAAAGAACCGTTGACAGTAAAGAATATGCTACAGTTACCTTATATGCGTCTAAAATCTGCTTAGGATTTGTGAAAATCATTTTATATGCATCAGTGCTGAATCCTCTCGGAAGAATTGAATATCCCAGCTCACGTACCGCACTTTCGTCCGAAAGAGATATTGAAATCATCATGACCAACGGAATAATAAATGTTAAGCTTAATGCGATCATAAAAATATGTAAAACAGGTCTCCCCAGTATTGCGCATATTGATTTCCTTTGTTTCTTCTTCATTTTATACACCCCCTAAAATAAGCTCTTTGATGGTTCTATCTTTTTAATTATAAGATTTGTAATTACCAGCAAAATCATTCCCGATACACTTGAAAACAAGCTTACAGCCGATGTTCTTCCCATGCTTGAACCTGTTTGCAGCGCTCTGAAGGTATATGTATTTATTATATCGGTTGTAGGATACAAAGCTCCGACATTTCTTGTAACCTGATAATGCAGTCCGAAATCACCGTTCATAAGACCTCCAACACCCAGAATAAGAAACATACATATCAATCCCGATATATGGGGAAGCATTATATATCTTATCTCCTGATGCTTTCTTATACCGTCGAGTCTCGCCGCTTCAAATAATTCCTCATCTATACTCAAAAGTGCCGAATAATAATACAGACTGCCCATTCCTACTCCCATCCAGACCTTAACAACAGTCAGTATTGCAGGCCAATATCCGGCATTGTTATACCAGTCTATCTTTTGACCTCCGAACTTTTCAATAACATTATTTACCACGCCCGTTGACGGATTTAAAAATATGTAAACTATATAAGAAACAAGCACTATAGACATAAAAGACGGTAAAATTGATGTTGTCTGATAATACTTCAATGCTATCTTTCTTCTCACATTGTAAAGTAAAACCGCAAACAAAAAATTTGCAACTGTTGTTATAAACAAAAACCACATTGAGTATAAAACCGTATTTCTCATTATTCTTAAAAAGTCGTTTGACCGGAATAGGAATTTAAAATTATCGATTCCTACCCACTTGCTTCCGAGTATGCCCAGATTAGGGTTAAATTTCTTAAATGCTATTATAACTCCGAACATTGGAATATAGCTGAACATAATTACAAGAATAATCGCCGGAATTGCCATAATGCTAAGCTGCAAATTATCCTTAAAAATATTTTTCTTCATATTTGAGCCCTGTTTTTTTCTTAATTTTAGTATCATATCGTTCTCCTCTTTCATATTTTGCTGATTTGATCGTCAAAATAATGCAATACTGAAAATTTTAATCCATTACAG
>JAXEIW010000043.1:0-16649 GCA_034101885.1 Clostridia bacterium
TAAATATTTTGGTAGCAAAATATTTATTCATGGTGCAAGGATTTTTTGCAAAAATGCACAAAATCCTTGCACCAAAACAATTATGAAACGCTTGTAAGCCGCTGTGCGGCTGCGTTTCATAATTGTTCAGCAGTCATTAAAGTAGCAGTGCCAAAAACTCCAAAGACTTGATTTTTGTATATTCATTATTCTGCCGTAATAATCAAGTTTAATACGTTATATCACCGGCGGCAAAAATGCAAGAGGTATTTGTACTTGACAATTATTTTTTTTGTGATAAAATATATAACAGAAAACATGATTATGGTTTTATGAGAGGGAGGATTATATGAGTTTTACTTTGATTATACTATTCTTGTTTTTTATGGGAAGCTTGATCGGATGGGTTATGGAGCTGTTTTTCAGGCGCATGATTAATCCCGAAAAGAAATGGGTTAATCCCGGATTTTTGATAGGACCGTATTTGCCGCTATACGGCTTCGGACTTACAATTCTGTATCTTTTGGCCTCCTTTGAGAGATTTATTCCGATAAAAAACGTTTATGTAATGAGAGTGGTGCTTTTTGTTATTATGGCGGCGGCAATGACGCTGATTGAGTACATAGCCGGAATAATTTTTATAAAAAAGATGAAGGTTAAGCTTTGGGACTATTCGGATCAGAGGTTCAACATAGGAGGGGTTATATGTCTGAAATATTCCTGCCTGTGGGCGCTTCTGGGAGCAATATATTATTTCTTTATACATAAGCATATAATTGATGCGCTGATATGGCTATCGGAAAACCTTGCATTTTCTTTCTTTGTGGGAATGTTTTACGGTATTTTTATTATCGACTTTGTTTATTCTGCAAATCTTATGGCGAAAATCAAGACGTTTGCGGATGAAAATGAAATAATTATCAAGCTTGAAGAATTAAAGCTGAGCGTAATAAAAAATGCCGAGGAAAAGAAAATAAGGTTTATTTTCCCGATTCCTCATAACAAAAAATTAAAAGAAGAGCTTTCAAGGTACAAAGAAATGAAAAAAAAGCTTGAAAGCGAATTGAAAAGCAAGATAAAGAAAAAATGATTTTAATACACGGTGTGTATTTTGTGTTGGAACATATATATAATTGAACAAATTGTTAATTTTTGTTGCAAAATGTCTATAAATTGTAAACAAAATGAAAATAATTATATAAATTTTTATTTTTTTTAAATAAAAAACTGTACAAAATTAATGTTTTGTGGTAGAATAATATTATATTATATACAAATATGAAATGACGTGGAAGATAAGGATATTTCTTTTCTGCATTACAGTATTTGTGATGCTGCAATGCAGCGTAATGTATGATTAACGGGAGGAATTAAAAATGATAAGTAAAGCATTTCAAAACATTGTTTCGCAGATGGCGGACGTATTCCCAAAAAAATTCGGCATTGCCGATGCGCACGGACTGGTTATAGCGGCGAACGGACCCGAAATATCTGAGGATATAATTGAGGAATTGGTATATTCGATTCCGAGTGATGATAAATTATATTTTAAAAACGGATATACGGTTAAGCTTTTATCGGGTAAACCTTATCCTGAGTATGTGGTTTATGTTGAGGGTGTTGACGAGATTTCAAAGTATTGCTGCAATGCGGTTACGATAGCTGCAAACAATGTCAGATTTTATTATGATGAAAAATATGACAAAACAATATTTATGCAGAATATAATTTTCGATAATATGCTTGCATACGATCTGCATCAAAAGGCTCACGAGCTACATATAGAAACAAATGTTCCGAGAGCGGTATTCTATATAAAGGTGCAGAAAAAGGGAGATCAGGGAATATATGAAGTAATAAGAAATATGTTCCCGGACAAGGAAAAGGATTTTGTTGTAAATATTGACGCAGACAATATTGTTCTTATAAAAGAGCTTAAAGAGGTATTGACCTCCGCAGAGCTTGAGGAAATGGCAAAGAGCATTGTTGATACGGTTAACTCGGAATCCATGAATAAGATTTTGGTGGGAATAAGCACCGTTGCGGAAACAATAAATGATTTGAATAATGCTTATAAGGAAGCACAGGTCGCAATTGAAGTCGGAAAAGTTTTTGATGAAGAAAAGTATATTTTGAATTATGAAAATCTTGGAATAGGCAGACTTATCTATCAGCTTCCCACAAAGCTTTGCGAACTGTTCCTGTCGGAGGTCCTCAAAAAGGGAGATATTACGCTTCTTGACAACGAAACGATTTTAACAATTAATAAATTCTTTGAAAATGATTTGAATGTTTCCGAAACATCAAGACAGCTGTTCGTACACAGAAACACTCTTGTTTACAGACTTGAAAAGATTAATAAGCTTACCGGACTTGATCTTCGTAAGTTTGATCAGGCAATAGTATTTAAGGTTGCAATGATGGTACACAAGTATCTTATGTCAAACCCAATGAAACTGTAAGTTTTAATAAGTGACGCTCTGATTTATTTCGGGACGTCACTTATGTTGCTTAGTGCGGTTCTTAACGGAGGTTTTGGCATAATGCGGCGGAGGAAAAGTTTAAATGCCGCAAAATTACAGAAGTGAACCGGGCAAAATGTGTTATTTACGGCTTGGTTTGGTGAAGGGAGTTAACGGTTAAAATATGATAGAATTTTTAAACGTCACTAAGGAATATGATAACGGCACATTGGCGTTGGATGATGTTGATGTAAAAATAGAAAACGGTGAGTTTGTTTTTCTCGTCGGCTCAAGCGGAGCAGGTAAAACAACTATGACAAAGCTGCTTATGAGAGAAGAAAATGTTACGAGCGGTTCGATTTATCTTTACGGAGAGGATATAACAAAAATTTCACAAAAGGAAATTCCTTATTTAAGAAGAAAAATGGGTGTTGTATTTCAAGATTTCAGGCTTCTTGATGACAGAACTGTTTTTGAAAACGTTGAATTTGCAATGCGTATTGTGGGAGCAACCCGAAGGGAAATAAGAAGAAGAGTACCGGTGGTGCTTAACATGGTTGGACTTAATTATAAGGCAAAAATGCTTCCCTCCGAGCTTTCGGGAGGAGAACAGCAAAGAGTCGCTCTTGCCCGTGCGTTGGTAAATAATCCGTCATTGCTTATTGCGGACGAGCCTACGGGAAATCTTAATCCCAAGGTTGCAATGGAAATTATGGAAATTTTTGAAAGTATTAATAAAATGGGCACAACTATTATCATGGCAACTCATGCAAAGGAAATAGTTGACGCTATGAAAAAACGTGTTATCGAGATAGAAAACGGAAAAATTGTCCGTGACGAGGTTGGAGGTGAATATCATGTTAAGCCTGTCGAAGTTTAAATATTCATTATCACAGGCAAAGAAAAATGTGATAAGAAACGGCCTTATGAGTGCTGCATCTCTTTTTACCACAACCTGCTGTCTGCTTATTTTGGGATTGTTTACCATAATAACGATAAATGTAAATTCCATTACCGGACAGATAAAGGATCAGTGTGAGGTTCAGCTGTATATCGACGAAAATGCAGCGGACGAACGTATATCACAGATAGGCGATGAGATTTTGGCATTGCCAAATGTCAAGGAAATTTCTCTTTATACAAAAGAAGAAATGTATGAATATGCAATGAATGACGTGTTTAAGGGAAGAGAGGATCTTGCAGGCTCTTATACCGAGGAGGATAATCCTTTTTCCGATTCATATAAAATAACATTGAATGATATTGCTCTTGCATCGCAAACCGTTTCGGAGCTTGAAAAAATTGCCGATGTTACTCATGTTGAGAATAACCAGGATGTAACAAATATTGTTCTTTCGGTATCAAACTCCGTTCAGAAGCTGAGTATAGTAATAATGATTATTTTGCTGATTGTTTCGATTGTTATTATCTCAAATACGGTTCGACTGACTGTATTTAACAGACGAAAAGAAATAAATATTATGAAATACATAGGTGCAACCGACAGATTTATAAGAACTCCTTTTATTATTGAGGGTGTGATGATAGGATTTTTCGGAGCGGTGATATCCTTCGGATTAATCTCGTGGGCGTATATTGCATTGTATGATACCTATGCAAATTCATCCTTCGGTAATGTTATGGATTTGGTAAAGTATATGAATATTGCTCCTGTTTTGGGAGGATTGTTTGTTGTGTGCGGATGTCTTATAGGTATTGTCGGAAGCTCAATATCGATGAGAAAATATCTGAATGTATAATAAAGAAATATTGCTGCAATTCAGTAAAACTTTGTTTTACAGCAAGATTTTTTTGATACGGAGGGTATATTTTCATAACGGGGATAATGCTGCCGTAAGGCGGAGAAACGGAGAATAATGAGAAAAATAAGCGGCGCATCTCATCTCGAAAGCCTGCCTTGAAGTATACACATACGGCGGCGGCCTTTTGAGCGGTCTGCTTGCTTCTTTTTTACATTGGATTTGTGCCGCCGCGTGGCGGCGGAATGGAGATTATTATGAAATTTAATAAAAAGGCTAAAAGTATAATAGCGGCTTTCTGTTCTGTTTCTGTTTTGTTTTCCTTTACAAATGCGTTTGCCGCAAAAAGTGTAAGCGATCTTAAAAAGGAAATGCAGGAAAGAAACGAACAAATTAAACAAAAGGAAAAGGAAATAAACAGTAAAAAAGCGGAACAGGATGCCGAAACACAGAAAAGAAACAATCTTGATTTGCAAATTTCCGCAATGCTTGATGATATATCGGATGCGGAAGAGATAATTGATGAAAAGCAAAAGGAAATCGATGAAAAAAATGCCGAAATAGATACTCTTAATTCTCAAATAGAGGAGAACAACGAAAGATTAAAGCAGAGAATAAAGGTTATGTATGAATACGGCACCACATCGTATTTACAGCTTTTGCTTGAATCAAACGGACTTGCAGACTTGGTAACAAGATTATCGGTTGTAAAAAGCGTTTACAATTACGATAAGGATGTTATAAATACATTTGTAGACTCAAAACAGCGTGTTGAAGAAGCAAAACAGCTTGTTGTCAATGAGCAGAACGAGCAGATTGAAGCAAAATCTATTTTGGAAAGTAAAAAATCCGATTTGGAAAAGCTGAAGAGTGAAAAACAGGCAATTATCGATTCTCTTAACAACGATATAAAATCCTTGGAAAAAGAGGAAAAGCAAATTGAAAATGACTATAACGATATTCAGAATGAGCTGAAAAAAGCTCTTGAGGCAGAGGAAGCGAAAAAGAAAGCATCGTCCTCGGGAGCGTCTACAGAGCCAGCATATAAGGGCAACGGTAAATTCGGATGGCCGTCGGCAGCTTCATCCAATATTACATCGAATTACGGTTACAGAATACATCCTATTTCGGGAACAAAACGCTTGCACAGGGGCATAGATATAAGTGCGCCTTTGGGCTCGAATGTTTTGGCGGCAGAGGCAGGAACTGTAGTAACGGCAGGCTTTAACAACAGCTACGGCTATTATGTAACCATAAACCACGGAGGCGGTTATGTTACCTTGTATGCTCATAACAGCAAGCTTCTTGTTTCTGCCGGACAAAAGGTTAATAAAGGCGATGTAATTGCAAAATGCGGTTCAACCGGCAGTTCTACCGGAAATCATGTGCATTTTGAGGTAATAGTAAACGGCTCACCTAAAAATCCGCTTAATTATCTGTAATTGGTAAAATTTATAAAGATATAAAAGTGATAGCATAAATAAAAACGGCATAAAATAATATAGTGAATGAAACGGTGGATTTTTGCTTCGGGCAGGAATCCACAGCATTTTAAGGAGGCATAATTGTGGAAGAAAAAAAGAAAATGATTACCGCAATAACAATAACGGCATTGGCAACCTGCCTTTTGACAAATACTGTCAGAGATTTAATGTATGTTCAGGATAACGGTGTTATTAATAATAAAGTTTCAAAGATTGCAAAGATAATCAATGATTACTGTATTTTTGACCTTGATAAAGAAAAAATGTCAGATTATGCTGCGTCGGGACTTACTTTGGCGGTTGATGATCAGTATACCAATTATTATACAAAACAGCAGTTTGAGTCGTATAAAACAAATCTGTCCAACAGTTTTTACGGAATAGGAATAGTTATTTCTGTCGATGCGGAGGTAAATAAGCTTGTTGTTGTTTCGGCAATAGAAGGAGGACCTTCGGCAAAAGCAGGAATACTTTCCGGAGATTATATTACGGCGGTTGACGGAGTGGAATACACGGGAGATGAGATGGATGACGCCGTATCGGTAATGCGAGGAGATGACCTTAAGGAAAAAAAGGGAACAAAGGTAACGGTAACCGTTGAACGTGGCGGACAGAAAACAAATTATGAAATAACCCGTGACATTGTGAAAAATGATTCGGTAAGCGAAAAAATGCTTGATGACGGTATAGGATATATAAGAATAACAGCATTCAATTCGGCGGATGAAAACGATGAGGAAGCAAAGGATACATATGACGAATTTATGGAAAGCCTTAATAATCTGAAAGAGGGCGGAATGAAAAAGCTTATAATCGATTTGAGAAATAATCCGGGCGGAAGTCTGACCGTGGTAAATAAAATTGCGGATGAGCTTTTGCCGGAGGGAATAATAACATACACAGAGGATAAAAAAGGCTCAAGAACAGATTATTCATCAAAGGAAGGAGAGCTTAACATTCCGATGGCAGTGCTGGTAAACGGAAACAGCGCGTCTGCTTCCGAGGTTCTTACCGGGGCACTTAAGGATTATAAAAAAGCAACAATTATAGGAGAGAAAACCTTCGGAAAGGGCATAGTTCAGTCTGTTATACCTCTCGGTGACGGAAGCGGAATAAGCGTTACAACCGCAAAATATTTCTCGCCGAATGGGGTGTGTATTCACGGAGTGGGAATTGAACCGGATATAGTTGTTGAGATGGATAATAATAAACAGATTTCCGATTTGTCATATGAGGAGGATATTCAGCTTAAAAAAGCGGTTGAGGTACTGCAATAAAAACAGCTGTTTTGCAGTTTATCGGCCGTTTAAAGTTGAAACCCAAAAAACATTATTGACAGAAATGCAATGCATGACAGGTGCATTGAAACGGAGGGTTATTATTAATATGTGGCTTGTTGTTCTTTTATTTGTATTGGGAATTATACTCATTGTTAAGGGCGGAGACTATTTTGTTGATGCATCGGTATGGATTGCCGATGCCCTTAATGTTCCGAAATTTTTGGTGGGAGCAACAATTGTAAGTATCGCTACCACAATGCCGGAGATGCTTGTTTCTATATTTGCGGCAATAGATAAAATGCCCGATATGTCGGTTGGAAATGCAGTTGGCTCGGTTACTGCAAATATTGGGTTAATAATGAGTATTTCAATTATTGCAATGCCGGCGGCGGTAAAAAGAGGAGAAATAACCGTAAAGGGATTTTTGATGCTCTTTTCGGCATTGATGCTGATTCTTTTTGCAAAGGACGGATATTTATCGGTAGCCGAAGCATCGATTATTTTGGCTGTGTTTGTTATTTACATGACAGATACGGTAATATCCGCAAAAAAGCTTATGGGAACGTCAAGTAACGGGGTAAATACCTCAAAAAAAGAAATAGCTGTAAATATTTTTAAATTTATTATCGGAATAACCGCCATTGTTTTGGGAGCGCAGCTGCTTGTGGACAACGGAAGTGAAATTGCAAGAAGGTTCAAAGTGCCGGAAGGTATTATTGCGGTAACTCTTATTGCGATAGGTACTTCTTTGCCTGAACTTGTAACAACGATCAGTGCCGTTGTAAAAAAACAGTCATCATTGTCTGTGGGAAATATAATCGGTGCAAATATTATAGATATTACTTTAATTATGCCTCTTTGTTCACTGATATACAGAGGGAAAATTCCTATTTCACAGCAAACCGTATCTCTTGATTTGCCTGTATGTATAGGCGTTATTATGCTCGCCGTTATACCGACTGTTATAACAGGCAAATTTAAAAGGTGGCAGGGTATAGTCATGGGAGCGTTATATGCGGCATATATTGTTGTAATGTGTATAACATTGCGTTAATTTTCAAAATTATGGCTTAATTGATATATTTAATTGTGTTTTGAATTAAACAAATGATATAAAGGGGTACAGACAATGATATATTACGGAAACAGAAATTACGGATGCCGTTTTAAAGAGGTTTTATTTCACGGAGCGAGAACAATTATACTTGAAAATGAAAAAATAAGTGTCATGATACTTGCCGACAGAGGCACGGACATTATATCCTTTAACTATAAGCCAACCGATACGGAATTTATGTGGCTTAATCCGGTTGGCTTAAATATTTTGGACAAAATGAATTATACACAATGGGACAGGCAGTATTGGAAGGATAACTATTACGGCGGTTGGTTTGAATGCTTTCCTAATGTGGGACCGGAGGGAAAATACAAAAATTCGGTATTTACGGACAATGCGGAAATAAGGTATCTTCCCTTTGATGTTACGGTTGTTAAGGATACGGCGGAGGAAATTATACTAAAGTTTTTTGCAAGGTGTTCCAAAACGCCCTATTCGCTTGAAAAATATGTTATGATAAGGTCTGATGAGCCGACTTTGTTTATAAAAGAAAAGATAACAAATCATTCTGAAGAAAGATGCGGTTTTTTGTGGGGACATCACCCAAATGCCGGAGGAAGATTTCTTGATGATGACATAATAATAGATATGCCGGAATGTTCATTATATACCATGGATAACAATCAAAACAAAAGCAAGACAAGCGTATGGCCTTATGCATATGTGAACGGCGAAAAGACTGATGTGCGCAGTATTTTGTCAAAAGGAGAAAAGAATGCTAACGCACTGTTTTATCTGAATGATGTAAAGGAAGGTTGGGGCGCGTTCAGAAATCCCAAAAAGAAGCTTGGTTTCGGATTGTCATGGGATAACGATATGTTTAAATCGGGTATTTTATGGATTTCCTATGATAAGAGTAAAATTCACTGCGATTATGACGGCAGAAGATTAATTACGATTTTTCCGAAAACTGCCGATGCAAACGGAATTGAGGATGCACAAAACAGAGGAATTTTATCATATCTTGAACCGAACGAATCGAAAGAAGCATGGATTAATGCAACGGTTTTTGACGGTGAAAGAGAGGTAAAGAAAATAGACAGCGAGGCAAAGGTTTATTTTAAGTAAAACATTAAGCAATGATTTGTTTGATTTTTTCGGCATTACAGCTTGGCATCAATGTAAAGCGCAAAAAGAATAAAAATGTCTGAATTTTATAATTTTTTAATGATACATATTGCAAAAAGCATAAAAATATAGTACAATTATTAAGTAAAAATAAACGGTGTATTATATTTTTTGCACCGTAAATGTGATTCGGAATGGAGATTCAAATGAAAATTATAGCGGCAACATCAAACAAGGGAAAAATAAAGGAAATAAAAAGTATATTTTCGGAGAAGGATTTTGAAATAATTTCTATGAAGGAGGCAGGTCTGGAGAGAGAAATAGAAGAAACGGGTGTCAGCTTTGAGGAAAATGCATTAATTAAAGCAAGAGCTATTGCAAAGCTGTGCAACTGTGCTGTTTTGTCCGATGATTCGGGATTGTGTGTGGATGCACTGGACGGTGCGCCGGGTATATATTCCGCAAGATATGCCGGAGAGGGTGCAACCGATGAAGAAAGAGTTGAAAAGCTGCTTAATGAGCTTTCCGAGGTAAAAGACAGAAGCGCAAAATTCGTAAGTGCCTGCGCTTTGGTATATCCCGACGGAAAAGAGCTTGTAGGCATGGGAGAGGTACACGGAAGGATAGGCTTTGAGTCAAAGGGGAAAAACGGTTTCGGGTATGATCCCATATTTATATCGGATGAACTGAACAAAACCTTTGCCCAAGCTACCGAAGAAGAAAAAAACAGCGTAAGTCACCGTAAAAGAGCGTTGAGTGCGTTGTATAAAAAAATGAGAAATGAGGAATAAAAAATGGATTTATTTTGTGAGTATATTGTAAAACATAAAAAAGCACCTATCGATTATCTTATTACCGTTGCGTTATTGTTCGCTGCCTTAATATTGACCTTTATTTTATTTATTTTCAACAGATACCTGTTCGGATTTGGACTTTTGCTGATTTTCGGTGTCTGGTACGGAGCGTATATTCTTATAAAAAACAGATATGTGGAGTATGAGTATATTCTTACAAACAGCGAAATGGATATAGATAAAATATACGCAAAAAGAAGAAGAAAACGTATTATATCGGTTGATTTTCGTCATATAGATATATGTGCGAAAACAGATGATCCTATCTATTCGGCAGAGTACAAAAACACAACACCTTCAAAAATAATTGATGCTTCGGGAGAAAGTGAAAATGATGTATATTTTGTTGATTTTCCGGGAGAGGGAGGAAAGGTGAGAGTTATCTTTCAGCCTACAGACAAAATGAAAGACGGATTGAAATTGGTTAATCCGAGAGCAATACACATATCATGATATGCGGCGTTGGTACAGACATTGTTGAAGTTGAAAGAATGAAGAAATCAATTGAGAATACAAGATTTCTGGAAAGATACTTCACAAAAGCTGAAAATGAATATTTTATGCTGAAAAGATACAATCCTCAAACGATTGCGGCAACCTTTGCGGCAAAGGAGGCGGTTTCCAAAGCCTTCGGAACAGGCTTCAGAGGATTTGACCTTAATGATATTGAGGTCTTGAGAGATGATTTGGGAAAGCCCTATGTATGCCTATATAATAATGCACTGAAAATTGCGGATGGAGCGAAGCTGCATCTGTCATTATCTCATACAAGCGAATATGCCGCAGCGTTTGTTGTTATGGAAAAATGAAAAAATTCAGTGATGAAATTATTGATGAATGATTTGTTGAAACAATCACTGTAATGGCGTATCTTAAAAAGTGCGGCTGCGTCAACAGCGGCGGAATGGAGATTATTATGAAGGTTTGTACTTCCGCTCAAATGCGGGCAATTGACAAAAGCGCAGAGGAACTGGGCGGTATACCGTCGGTTGTTCTTATGGAAAATGCCGCCATTGCCTGCATGGAGGAAATAATAAAGAATAAAAACATAAAAAATGTCGCTGTTTTTTGCGGAAAGGGAAATAACGGCGGTGACGGTTTTGCTTTGGCAAGGCATCTTTTTAACAGAGGAATAAATGTTTGTGTTTATTTGGTGTGCGGTAGCGAATTTTCGGGAGACGCACTGATTAATTTTGAAATTATTTCAAAGATGGGAATAAATATAAAAGAATTATATGATTCCGATTTATCCGAATATGAGCTGAAATTTTATGATATAGTCATAGACGCAATATTCGGAACGGGTATAAGAGGAAGCGTTGAGGGTCTTGCAAGGGAGATAATCGAAAGTATAAATAAAAATTGTGAAAATATTTTCAGCGTTGATATTCCCAGCGGAATAAACGCAGATACCGGAGAAATTTGCGGAGTTTGTGTTAAAGCCGACACAACAGTCACCTTTGCAGCGTACAAACTTGGACTTTTGCTTTATCCGGGCGCAGACTATACGGGAAATTTAACAGTAAAAGATATTTCGATACCAAAGTATATTACAGAGGGACAGAATATAAATATTAATGTCATTGACAGGGAAATGATTGAGGGTATAATGCCCGAAAGAAAAGCGGATTCCCATAAAGGAGATTACGGCAAGGTGTTAATTGTCGGAGGTTCGACGGGAATGTCGGGTGCTGTTGCAATGGCGGCACAGGCTTGTGTTCGCTGCGGAGCGGGATTGGTCACGGCGGCTGTTCCGGAATGTATTAATTCCGCACTGGAGGTTAAGCTTACCGAGCCTATGACTATTCCTCTGCCGGCAGAAAAAGGACAGGTAAATTCGGAATGTATCGAAAAGCTTTGCGATATTATTAACAACTATGACGTATGCCTTTTCGGACCGGGTATAGGAAGAAACGATTATATCGGAGAAATTCTTGAAAAGCTTCTTGAAAAATCACAGATACCTGTAATAATAGATGCGGACGGACTGTTTGCCTTGGCACAGAGAGATTATATTATTGACAAATGCAACTGCAATATAGTTTTGACTCCTCATGAAATGGAAATGTCAAGAATTTCAAAGTGCGGTTTGGATTATGTAAAAAATAACAGAATTGAGCTGTCGCAGAGCTTTGCAACGGGGCATGGAGTAACTTTAATTTTAAAAGGTGCTCATACAATTGTCACATCAATGAGCGGTGAACAATATATTAATATTAACGGGAATAACGGAATGGCTGTCGGCGGAAGCGGAGATGTGCTTGCCGGAATGACCGCGGCATTTGTGGGAAGAGGTATGAATGAAAGCGATGCGGCGTGTCTGGCGGTATACCTTCACGGATTGTCGGGAGATATTTGTGCGGAAGAACTCGGCTGTGATGCTATGCTTCCGACGGATATAATAAAAAATATTCCGAATGCCCTAAAATTACCTATAGATTAATTGTGAATAATATGTTATAATAAATACGTAAGAGAAGATATGCCCTGCCGGGTTGATTCGGATGCATATAATTATATATGTTTTATTATCATAACGGAGATGGATTTAATAATGAATACAAGAACATGGGCGGAGATTAATCTCGATGCTCTGACTGAAAATATAAAAGAAATAAGAAGAATAACCAATAAGGATTCTATGATTATGGCTGTTGTCAAAGCAGACGCTTACGGACACGGAGCAGTTGAATGTGCAAAAACATTGCTTGATAACGGAGCGGACAGACTGGCTGTTGCCTGCCTTGATGAGGCAATACAGTTAAGACATTCCGGAATATCTGCGCCTATACTGATACTCGGAGCGTCCTTTGATGAGGAAATACCGGAATTAATAGAGTATGATATTACCCCCACGGTTTTTAGTATTGATTTTGCAGAAAAGCTGTCTTGCGAGGCAAAAAAACAAGGCAAAAACGCATTAATTCATATAAAGCTTGATACAGGCATGACAAGAATAGGATATGTTGCCGGTGTATGCGATGAAGATATAACTGATGAGATTATTGCAATTTCAAAGCTTGATAATATTATTGTTGAGGGTATTTTTTCACATCTTTCAACATCGGATGAAAAAGATCCGAGCTATACGCTTTTGCAGTTTGAGCGCTTTATGAAGGTGTGCGGTATAATAGAGAAAAAGGGGCTTAAAATCCCGGTTAAGCACATTGCAAACAGCGCTGCCATAATGATGTATCCCCAGATGCATCTCGAGATGGTGAGAGCGGGAATAATCCTATATGGTTTTTATCCGTCCGACGATGTTGATAAAACAAAATTAAAACTGAAAAAAGTAATGACGTTAAAGTCAAGAATAACACGAATAGAGGAGATAAGCGACAACAGAGGGGTAAGCTACGGAAAAACGTACATAACCAAAGGCAAAACAAAAGTAGCGACTGTTGCCATTGGTTATGCCGACGGATATACGAGAATGTTAAGCGGTAAAGCAAAGGTTGAAGTAAGAGGTCAGATTGTTGATGTTATCGGAAGAATTTGTATGGATCAATGTATGATTGACGTAACAAATGTCAATAATATCAATGTAGGTGACGAAGTAATAATATTCGGTGCTGATACCGTTACGGCAGATAGCCTGGCTATGTGGCTGGGGACAATAAATTATGAAATAATCTGCATGATTTCAAAGCGTATTCCAAGGGTTTATATTACTGACGGAAGGACGGTGAACTCTCTGAATTATCTCTCCAAGCTATAATAAAAAAATTAATAAACAACGGGAGGCCTGATTACTTTGTCACAGCTAAAAAAGGTCATGTCCGGTCTGTCTTTCGTTAAGTCCGAAAAAAATATGAATAATTTATATGAAATTATAAAAAAATATAATCGGATTAATTCACTAAAGGAAGGCTATGCCGAAATGGCTGAAATAAATCTTTCCATAGCCCAAATGTGTTTTGATGCCGATAATGAGGTTTTTCGGCAGTGTGAGGAAAAACTGACGGAGTGTGAATAGTGGTGATTGTAAAAAGAGGAGATATTTATTATGCTGATTTAAGTCCTGTTGTTGGCAGCGAGCAGGGAGGTATAAGACCTGTGCTCATTATTCAGAATGACGTTGGCAATAAATACAGTCCGACTGTAATTGCGGCGGCCATAACTTCTCAGATAAACAAAGCTAAAATGCCCACGCATATTGAGCTTCCTGCTAAGGATTATGGCTTAAATAAGGATTCTGTGGTTTTACTGGAACAGATAAGAACAATTGATAAGAAAAGACTTCGTGAGAAAATCGGTCATCTTGATAGTTCTCTCATGACAACGGTAAACGACGCCCTTTCAATCAGTTTCGGGTTGTCGGAATTTTGAACCTTTTAAAAGTATAGAGAAGATTTTAGGAGGTAAAATATGGGGAATAATAATAGGATATATGTAATATGAGTTTACATATATCATCAGATTTTATTTTGCCGCATACTGCGGCACAACAGAAAAAGCACCTGTTGTTAATAAAGCTAAAATAACCAAAAATGACTCAAATTCTTGAAAAAGGTTGAGTCATTTTGCTTTTATAGATAAATTAGTTTAAAAAGATATTGACAACTATTTACAAAGGGTATATGATACATAAAAAAAATGTAAAGGATAAGTTTACATTATTTATTAAATTATGATTTATGCTGTGATAAAGCGGCCGAATGGAGGAATAATATTATGCCAATGATTGATATGCCGTTATCTGAATTAAGAACATACGGCGGATTAAACCCAAAACCCGATGATTTTGAAAAGTACTGGGAGGAATCTCTTGAAGAGATGCATTCACTTGATAGACAGGTTGAAATTAAGCCTGCCGAAGATTTTAAAAGTCCTATTGTCGATTGTTTTGATTTATACTTTACGGGTGTACATGGTGCGAGAGTTTATGCTAAGCTGTTAAAGCCGAAAAACATAAAGGGCAAATGTCCTGCGGTTTTGAATTTCCACGGATACAACGGACGAAGCGGTGATTGGGGTGCGTATATATCGTATGCCGCTTCGGGTTTTGTTGTTGCGGCGATGGACTGCCGAGGACAAGCCGGAAAATCGGTGGATGTGGGAGGAAATACGGGTAAGACCACCTGCGGACACATCATAAGAGGTTTGAATGATGATCCCAAAACGCTTATGTTCAGAGATGTTTTTTTGGACACAGCGGAGCTTGCAGGAATCATTATGGATATGGATGACGTTGACGAAACAAGAGTGGGAGTATACGGAGGAAGTCAGGGAGGAGCACTTACGATCGCCTGTTCAGCACTCGAACCGAGAATAAAGCTTGCGGCACCGCAGTTTCCGTTTCTTTGTGATTATAAGCGTGTATGGGAAATGGATCTTGATATTCAGGCATATGCGGAGCTTAAAACATACTTCCGTGAAAATGATCCGAGACATGAAAGAGAAGATGAAATTTTTACAAAGCTTGGATACATAGATTTGCAGTTCCTTGCACCGAGAATAAAGGCCCAAGTAAAAATGTTCACAGGATTGATGGATAATGTTTGCCCACCTTCTACTCAGTTTGCGGCATTTAATAAAATGACCTGCAAAAAAGATGTCGTAATATATCCCGATTACGGTCATGAGGGCTTTCCGGAGTATTGGGAAATTGTATATATGTGGTTTGTTGAAAATCTATTATAATTTTAAGAGGTGCTTTTTAGTGCCTCTTTTTTTGGTGTGTCCGGCATGGCACATATCTTTCCGGCGAAAGCCCGACCGTGAGTAGTTACCGCCAAACGTAGTGAACCGTAAGCCTTTAATAGCATTGTTAAAGGGGGAGGAAGCGGCGTATTAAAGAATATATATTTGTCAAAATTTCAAATATTTTGTGTATAGTATGGGAAAGTCTATAACTTTTCCACACTACCTACAATACTACTGCTGCTATCGCAACAAAACGTATGTACATATACACTTTGAATTGTTTTTTTTATAAAAATGGACCATATGTTTGACCACTGCAAAACAAATCGTAAATTTGCAGAATAATTGATAAAAAAATTTCAAAAAAGTATTGACAAGCTGCTTTAATTGTGTTATAATAGTTTTCGTTGGTGACACGGAGAGATGTCTGAGCGGTCGAAAGAGCCGGTCTTGAAAACCGGTGACGTGCGAGCGTCCGTGGGTTCGAATCCCACTCTCTCCTCCAAAAATTTCATATCGGAGTTTGCATGCAAATCTTTTGCTTAGGCAGCAATCGGGAATGTGTGCTATTTTTATCTATGGAGAAGTACTCAAGTTGGCCGAAGAGGCGCCCCTGCTAAGGGTGTAGGTCGGGAAACCGGCGCGAGGGTTCAAATCCCTCCTTCTCCGCCATCTAAATACGAACTTTCACTTTCAGAGTGAGAGTTTGTATTTTTTTTATCTTCCTTTTCTCTGTTTTTCAAGTCTTGCTTGAACTGTAGCATACTTGTGGGCATACCCGGGAATCTTTAAGTCAATAAATTCCGTTATCTGTTTTTCGGCATTTTCAATAGTGTTGTTTTGTTGATTGAAATAACGGTATAAAATAAGAAATGTTGTAGCACATAACAAGGCGGTACTTATTATAGATGCGCTCTTTCGTATTTCCAACCATAATTTCACTCCTTAAACAGCAGTAACCATTCGGTTACTTGTCAAGAAATTTTTAAATTTTTTTGA
>JAXEIW010000044.1:0-3421 GCA_034101885.1 Clostridia bacterium
GATTCATATTCTAACCTCCGGTATTAAATTAGTTAGCTCACTCCACTGTGCATCGGTATATGCAGACATACGCTCCGGCATAAGATGGACATAGTAGGCTGTATCATTCAAATTTGCATGCCCCATATATGTTTTTAAATATGGTAACATTATAGAAATATTTACATTTTGCTCTGTCCAACGCATTATGTTTTCGGTAGCAAAGCGATGCCTTAAATCATAGACACGTACTTTTGGCAAATTGTCGGCAGGGATATTTGGATTAGCAGTCTTCCAACAAATATTGAAAAAGCTTCTCACTTGATGGATACTCAGATGCTTATTGTGATACGGGAAAAGATATGGATTTTCTTCGTGATACAACTCCCAAACAGACAAATATTGTTTAATGTAAGTATTCATATCATCTGACATAATAACAATACGATCTCGGTTATCCTTTGAGTTTTCAATGAAAATTTCACCCGTGTTTTCGTAAATATGCTCTCTTTTAAGTGTACGAGCTTCCATAGGTCTTAAACCACAGGTATAAATTAGTCTGAACATTACAGGATAAGCACATTTTTCAATCAGTGATGGCTTGCTTAAAGCAACAGTATCTATGCTCAAAAATAATTTGTTTAATTCGTCATCATTAAAAATATATGGTAGCTTTCTTGGCTTAGTTCCGACAAAATTGGTTTTAAGGACAAATGCTTCTTTACCTATGTTTGTGAGATATTCTGCAAAAAGGCGTATGATTCGTGCATTTTCTGAAGTGGGTAATTTTTCAATCCACATCAAAACAATATCTTTGGTAAGAACAGAATCGTATGGAAAAAGCTCGGCTAAAAATCTATCAAGCCTCTTTAATGGGCATTCGTATGTTGTTCGTTTGTAACCCAAATTACAACGGTATATGATAAAATCTTCTAAATCCGAAGCGAATTTAGAAATAAATACACTATTGCTCATCAAAATGCACCTCCCATAAGATTTATGTGTTTAAAATCTAATGCACATAATTTTAATCTGTCATAATCTAATGAAAGATATTTTTCAGTAGATGCTGTATTTTGATGCCCTAAAATTTGTGCGATTGTATTTATGGAACAACCTGTGCTAAGAAGATTATGCCCCATACGTCTGCGTAATCCGTGAAAGGTTTTTCCGTCAAATGGGAAACGAGATATTCCCGCTTTTCTAAGATATTTATCAAACATTGTTCTTACGCTAACAGAAGCCATCGGCATAAATGGTGCTACAGAACTAAGAAATATCTCAGAATGGTTTGATGCTTGTCTGCCGCTGAGTATATATGATTTTATGGCATTACCTGCATCAGCAGTTAAAGGAAGGTGAACATCACCATTAGTTTTTGATTGAATAAGGTAAATTTCACCCTGTTCCCAATCTATACTTGAAAGTTTTAGCCTTACAATATCTGCTGAACGCAATCCTGTTGAAGCAGCAAGCAAAATTATAGCCATATTTCTTTTGCCAAGAGCTGTACTTGTATCAATTTGTGCTAATATTTTATCCAACTCATCATTGGTGATATAATCCTTAACCTTATGTTGCAATGGTACACGATAAGACAATAAATTAAAGCAATCAGGAACTTCTACATTCTGTTCTTGTAAAAAAGAATAAAATTGTCGTATATAACATTGAATATCACGCAATGATGAAGACGACATTGTTGTGGCGATTTGAGCAACAAAAGTTTTAATATCGGATATTGACACACTTTTCATACCGGAATGACCATTATCCTGTAAAAACATCAAATGCTTGCGTATTGCCCAACTAAAGTCACGGCCACTTGTGCTGTTAAAGGTTCGTGAGGACATAAAAGTATCTAAATGCTTCCGAAATTCAGGTAATAAAGCAGGCCTTTTTGTAAAAACAGCTCGTTCCCAAGAAATGTGACCGTATACAAAATATTCATCAAGATATTTTGCAGCTTTTACTGCTACACTTCTGCGGCAACCTGATATTTCACCCCTTTCATGCCGTTTGTGAACAAGTGTTACAAATTCAGCAGTAAGTTCTGAATTGTAATTTTGACAGTTATGACTATGATGAAATTTTTCGATCGTATTCATAGCAACAAAATAATGTCCCCAGACATAATATTGTTGATAACCGAATTTTTCAAGCTCTGAGCATACTGTCATAATCAGTTCATGAATGTTGATAGATTTTTGGTTCATAAAAAAATCTCCTTGTATATTAAAGTCAGAGAGAATCTCTGCTGACAATATTATACTACAAATTGGTTTCAACGAAGTCAAACTGATTAGAATTTATACATTATTATCCGAACTTTTTGAATTTGGGGAATAGCACTTGTATAGAAATACAACAATATTCCCCGAAAAATTATCTGAATATTTTGGCTCGAAAATGGCATAAAATCAAGATTTTCAAGGCAAAGTTCAGATAATACAAAAGTTCGGATAAATATGATAATGTAATGTAAAAAAATAATATAAAACTGCCGTATTTTCCCCTCTTTTGTATTGACAATGCACATATTTTGTGGTACAATGAATATACCAAACATGAGGAGGTAATCTTATGGCAACAGTTAATATGAGTATTCGTATGGATACTGAGTTAAAAAAACAAGCCGATGCAATGCTCGCCGATATGGGACTTAATATGACAACTGCTATGAATATGTTTTTAAGACAGGTTGTCAGACAGGGGAAAATTCCGTTTGAGATAGCAACTGACATTCCAAATGCTGAAACTTTGGCAGCGATGAAGGAAGTTGACGATATGATAAACGGGAAAATCCCGGCAAAGAAATATACAAGTACAGATGAACTCTTTAAGGATTTGGAATCATGAAATACACGATAGAGATGTCCACCAAATTCAAAAAAGACTATAAACTTGCAAAAAATCGTGGGTATGACATGGCCTTACTGAAAGAGGTCATTGACCTTTTGGCAGACGGAAAAACACTTCCGGAAAAATACTGTGATCACTCTTTGAGTGGCAATTACTCAGGGTGTCGTGAGTGTCATATTCTCCCCGATTGGCTGCTTGTTTACAGAATTGAAAAAGAGCTTTTAATCTTGGCTTTAACCCGAACGTGAACGCACAGCGATTTATTCTGATGTATCTTACAGTATCGGTTTTGTAAAACAAAATAACACAAAAAAAGACAGTCATAGCTGCTGATAAAGCGGTTATGGCTGTTTTTGCGTTTCAAGCAAGAATTGGAGGTGATTACCTTTGAGCGATAATTGGATTGTGGCTAACCTTGAAAATGCGTTTTCCACTTGGAATGACAAAATGACGGAAATATGGCAGCTTTTGACGACTTCACCGCAGAATTTCAAGGGCGGAGCAATTTGGAATGTAATATCCGGCATAAACGGAGGACTGCAAGCTATCGGACTTGGTTTGTTAGTCCTCTTTTTTGCTA